>JANNVS010000143.1:0-10800 GCA_031414515.1 Sphingobacteriales bacterium
TAATGCCATAACTGAATTAGAGGGAATTGAAATATTTTTCCTAAACCAAAACTCAACAGCATATGCCCTATCATATGCTTGAGCAGTAGGATAATTCAAACTTGAACTACTTGGAATTCTCACATAATCACCAACATCAAAAGAGAAAGCATGGCAATGTTCATTGGTTGTGGTTGGCTGGCAGGCTACTATTGGTAACGATGTTACAGGAACAGGGCTTGTATTTACTGTGCTATTAGATACAAAACTAGCATTACCATTAACCATTCTACAAGCAACAGAAGAATTTGGGTCACAATCTCCAGTACAATTTACGATTTTATGTATTCGATTTGCGTTACCACATAACATAGAGTTCTTAATGAATTGTAACATTTCGGGCCAATAATTCATTGGATATCCACTTGGGAATGTACCAATTTGATAGTTACAAACAGGTATTAACTGATGCCCAACATCTTTGGCTGATATTAAACAAAATGATTTATTAGCTGCACTTAAATAATTAGAAAGCTGCCCACTACCAAAAACGTATATATCTAATAGGTTATAATATAGATTGCCTTCTTTATATGGAACTGCGGGATCATTTGTACCATGATAAAAAAATACAGGTATATTTTCAGCAGTCCCAATAAAACTCTTTAATAATAGTCCTCCATAAAATGAAATAACGCCTTTAATCTTTGCCTGAGCATTGTTTATATTATATTCATTAAAGTAACTATCATTTACAAATGTTCCAAGAGCTGGTGTATATCCCAAAGCATCTGTTTTAGATAAAAATGTAGAATGTAATGCTGTTGCAGCACCCCAACTACCTCCTCCTACAATTACAGTATTAGGATCTATACTAAAAAATGTTGCTCTATCAACAGTTAAGTATTGAATTGCTTGATGCATATTCATTGATGCAGTATATAGTAATTTAGGACTGTCATTCTTAAGATTAAATTGATTCACAACATAACTTGGATCTGCATTTGCCAAATTAATAGATGCAACGACAAAACCACGCCTTGCCAAATCAATAGCTGGAAACTTCCATTCTCCTTTATTACCTCCACTTCCATGTACCAATATTATTAATGGCTTATTTCCCATACATGCTAAACCTGGTGTTGTATAATAAATATCCATCTTTAAATCTTCCTTATTTGGATTATTAACATTTATTGGAGATTTATACCTTGGGAAATTAGCTTTATAGGTTTCTGTTGAAACAAGAATTTCATTAACTGTATAAATGTAATCTATAAACGCTCCAGGTAGATTATCTGGTACTATAGTTGGATTTTGAGAGAATCCATAAAACTTAACTGCTAAAATGCCAATCAATAAAAGAATCTTTTTCATAATAATTATTTTACCAGCAATATAATTGAAGTAAAATAATTCTACCGGTACAAATTTTTGCCTTTGTCACAAAATATGAGCAGTAAATTTTATGCAAAAACTTCAAAGCTTGTATTATTTACTCATAATTAGAAAAATAAAAAATGGTTGTTTTGTCAGTTTTCTAGAAAAACTTGATCATATATTTTAACAAAAAAGTTAAATATTTTACTTAAATAAGCAATTTATTGTATAATATATAATTTATTGGATACTTAGAAAAAGAAGAATTTGATTATTCTTTACCATAATCAATTGCATATTGTCTTAAAATAAATCCTTTTTGTGCTCTGTCTTCCCAAGGTGAACCTATGTTTATTTGTCCTGTCACAATCCAAAATTCCTTATATACCAACCCAACACTTCTGGCATATCTTTCAATTGAAAAGGTTTTAGTGATTGCAAAAGAATCTTGAATTTGTGAAACCAATAAAGTGGAATCAAATATTTTTGTACCGTTATCATAATATTCATCTCTATTCAAAATCGTATACTTCCAATCTTTTACGTAATAATTTGAGGTATCAATAATATATGGTGGTGGTGCATTTAATAACTTATTTCCAAGCCATTTTTTATTTATATCATTCGGAAATACCAAATTTATGTATCGTAAATTATCTTCGACGCGCTCTACTACTAACATTGTTTTCACCATGTAATTTACATTAAACAATTCCCATTTTGTTGTTAACGTATCTGAATAATAGCGCAATATTTTTTTTGCCGTTCTTCCTAAATTATCTATGAACTGTTCTCCAATTTTCTCTTTCAAATAATTAGTAGAATATCTTCTTGAATCGTCGAAATCATTATAAATTACAGAATCCACTTTATAGATGATGTATGAACCTGAATCATCAGGCATATAGTTATAACCAATATCATAATTACTGGTGTCTGTTTCCTTCTTACATGAAATCTGAAAGAAACATATTAGAATTAATAATAATAGTATTGTATAAAATTGTCTCACTAAAAAATCTTGAAAAATTAATACATAAATTGTTGTTACTCTTTTCCATAATCTACAGCATATTGTCTTAATATAAAACCAAATACTGCATTATCTTCATAAGATTGATTATCTACTAATTGTGCATCTAGTCGCCATAATTCTTTATATACCAATCCAATATTTCTTGCATATTTTTCAACTGAATATACTTTTTGTACGTCAGACGAATCTGCCACTTGCAATACAGTAAGAGAAGAATCAGAATCAATGAAATCATCCGTATAATTTACATTTAGTTCTTTCAGATTATAATTCCAGTCAAAATTTGTAGTGGTAAATTTCAAATCCACATATGGAAAATGATTTACAAGGTTGTATTTATTTCCTTTCCATGTATTTCCCTGACTTAGTGGAAAGGTGAGCTTAATATACCTTACATTGTCTTCCACTTTTTCTACATTCGTAGTATTTTTCACAATGTACCATACATTAAAAAAAATCCATGGATGATTTAAACTGTCTGTTACGTATCGTTCCACTTTTTTTGCAGAGCGTCCTAAATTATCGACAAATCGCTCTGTAATAATTTCTTTTAAATAGAGAGAAGATTTTCGTTTTAAATTAAGTATATCAAAATCGTTGTATATAACTGAATCCACTTTATATATGATATATGAACCTGAATCATCTGGGAAATAATTATATCCATAATCAAAATTGACTGTATCTGTTTCTTTTTTACAAGCCGAAAAAAATACGATTGCAATGCAAAAAATCAAAAACTTATAGGAAGAGGTCTTCATACTTAGTATAAATATACGATAAAGATGTAATTTTCGCCAATACTTAAATAGTATAACAACCTTTTAGTATATAAATTGTTCTATAAATATGTCAAAAATGAAGTCGAAATCAAATTTTTGTGTTAAAATCAATACCCTTTATAAAAAATATTTTCAATATGACGATACATTAGAAATTCTCATTTGAAAAGAGCTAAATAAATAAATTGAATAATATAGAAATTTAAGTAAGAAATAATATGAGTTTACATAGTTTAAAAAGCATACAGAAACTGCCAATAGCAATAGATAAAGCCTGGGATTTTTTTTCGTCTCCAGCAAATCTAAAAATAATAACACCCGATTATATGAGTTTTAAAGTTACTTCTGAAGATGCAGATGTTCCTATGTTTCCGGGTATGATTATCAGTTATATTGTTCGACCAGTTTTGAATATTCCTATGGAATGGATAACCGAAATTAAACATGTAAAAAACTTAGAATATTTTGTTGATGAGCAAAGATTTGGTCCATACAGTTTATGGCATCATAAACATTTCTTTAAAGAAATTGAAGGTGGTGTAGAAATGACAGATGTAGTTCATTATAAAATTCCTTTGGGGTTTTTAGGTGATATTGCGAATACTCTATTCGTAAGAAAAAAACTAAATGAAATTTTTGATTTCAGAACCCAAAAGCTGAATGAACTATTTGGCACAATATAATTATTGTATCAAGATTTGTACATTTGTATAAAACTTACAAATGGAAAATAAAAATACGGTTGGAAAGCAATTTAAAGCATTAAATGTCTTACATATTGCATTATGCTTAGGCGTTTTACTAATCCTTTCAGTTATTCGGTATTTAGTAAAACAAGATATAAATGCTGTTCCAACCAAAAGTTTAATTTTCGAAATTACTGGAATTGCAGTTGGATTTATTTGTGTCCTATCTGCTCGTTTTTTATTTTTTAAAAATGCGAATGCTGCTTTATCAGTTGTAAGTTTAGGAGAAAAAATAAATATTTTTAGAAAAGCATTTATTATACAAATGGCATTATTAGAAGGAGCTGCAATTATTAATGCTGTTTTTTATTTATTAACAAAAAACGATCTGCATTTTTTTATTGGAGTTGGAATTTTACTTTTAATGATTTTTCGTCGTCCAACCCGAGTAATTGCTGCTATGGTTTTATTTGACAACACGGAAGATAAGCAACAGATTTATGATGATAGTTTGACTCTATAAAAATAAAGAGTGAAAGTGATGGTGAAGCAATGACGAAAATTAAATCAACGCAGTTTCACTTACCAGTATACCATCTTCATCACTGTAAACAAAATGATTAGGTTGAAAGAAAATATTAGCAAATCCAACTGTCTCATTCAATAATCCTGGATATTTCTTTAGTGACTTCGTTGGATTCGTATTCAATGCTTTAATTCCAATCTGCATTTCATTAATTGCAGCACTATCTCTGATGCAACCAAAAATGATAATGCCTTCCCATTCATTTTTAATAGCCGCAGCGGCTAATAAATCACCAACCAAAGCATAACGTAATGAACCACCACCATCAATCACCAATACTTTTCCTTTCCCATTTATATTTTCGTCGCGAAGTGTATTTCCAACTGGTGTATTATCTTCGAAACATTTTATTGTAAAAATCTGTCCGAAGAATTTTTTCTTTTGTCCATAAGATATAAAAAATGGCAAAGCAACATGTACTTTTCCTTCATTTGCATCGTATAAATCAGCTGTCGAGAACATAATTATTGAATTACTTATGTGAATTTATGAAATAAAATTCTTTAATTCACCTAGATTCTTCACTTTGTTCAAAATGACAAAAATGTGTAATTTTACAAAATGGCAAAACAATACGCTTCTAATTTGATGATGGTTCGTCCGACAAGTTTTCAGTTTAACTACGAAACCGCTGTTTCTAATGCGTTTCAAAAATCGTTAGATGGTTTAACCGTTGATGAAATAAAACTGAAAGCCATTGAAGAATTTGATGCGTATGTTTCTACTTTAGAGGAACACAAAATAAATGTGACTGTAATACAAGACACGGCTGTGCCTATAAAACCAGATGCTATTTTTCCGAACAACTGGATTAGTATGCACGAAGATGGTAGCGTTTATTTGTATCCAATGCTAACAGAAAATCGTCGTTTAGAAATTCGACCTGAAATTATTGATGAATTGAAATCTACTTTTATAGTGAATACTGTAAATGATTTATCAGCTTCAGTAAAAGAAAATAAATTTTTAGAAGGAACTGGTAGTATTATTTTCGACCACATCCATAAAACTGCATATGCATGTTTATCACCAAGAACAGATAAAGATTTGTTTATTGAATATTGCACTCAACTAAATTATGAACCTGTTTATTTTACAAGTAGTGATGAGAAAAATAATTTAGTGTATCACACCAATGTAATGCTGACGATTGGCGATACGTTTGCAGTAATTTGTTTAGATAGTATTAAAGATAAAACGGAACAAATTTTTGTAAAAGGCAACCTAGAAAAAACAGGACACGAAATTATTGATATTACGTTTGAACAAATGAATGCCTTTGCAGGCAATATGCTGCAAGTACAAAATACCGATGATAAAACATATTTAGTAATGTCGGAAACTTCCTTAGATAGTTTAACGAGTGAACAAATAAAAGCAATAGAAAAACATACTGCTATTTTATCTGTTGAAATACCTACTATAGAAACCATTGGCGGTGGCAGCGCACGTTGTATGCTTGCTGAAATTTATTTGGAAGAGAAATAAGAGTGTTATTTATCTTCTAATTTCATTAATACAATCTGTTTATTAATGAGTAGTTCAAAAGATTTATCTGTAATGTTTTGTATTTCAGTTTTAAAAACTGTTTTCTTAGTATCAAATATTTTTATGTTATGTGCAAGATAAAGAGTATAGCTATAATCAAAGTCTTTGGTGACACTAATTATAGATTCTCTATTTCCTTTTGATAAAATATGTATATCAAATGGAATCGAATCAGTTGGAATATCAAGTAAAATTGGCTCTTTATAATATTTAGTTTGTACTTTTGAAAGTATTTTTTTACTGCTTACTTTTTTACAAAAAACAACAACATCTTTTATTGGTGTAGTATCAAATATTGTGTTATTCTTAATCTTCATTTTAAGATTTAGTACATTATTTATGTTTACATTTTTATCATAGTTATATGAGTTACCTGACAAATGAGAATTAAAATGATGATACTTAATAATAAAGTTATTTTTTTTGAATTTATAATTTCCATTTAAAAAATAAAAGTCATCATAAACTACTAACTCCATTCTAACAGAATCCACATCTTTAATAATGAGTTTTAAATAAATTAAATTGTTTGAGCTATCTGACTTGTACGTACCATTAGTTATATTCTGAGAAAAAACACTCTGACACATTAGAAATAATAAAAATGATATAAATATTTTTTTAGACATAATATTTATTAAAATTCAAACGAAAGTTTAAGATAATATTTCTTTCCATTTCTCACTTTCTGCATATTCTTTAATCACTTTATTTCGTTGAACTAACAAATTAGTCATATAATTTTCTAGAAATAGTCTGTCTGCTATTCTTCCTAAAAAACCAAATGGTGATTGATACTCGAAAATATCTGTCATGATTACTTTGTCATTTTTTAATTCAAAGATATGATCATGTTTGAAGAAATTAAAAATACCTTTGGTTTGTTCATCTCTGAAAATAAAAGGTCGGTTGTAATTAGAAATCTTTGAAGTAAGATATTGCGTGATGCCAAAATGTTTTGCTTGCCACGTTACAAACTCACCATCTTCTATCAATCCACTTTTTCTGCCTGCAATAGCTTTTTCTTTAGTATGTTCCAATGAATGTGCATGCAAATCAATACTGCGCGATAAATCAAAACAGATTTCAATTGTTGAATTTATTTCCGTTATTAAATGAATCGATGGCATAATCTTCTTTCTAAATTAATAAACGAAATTTCCTTTATCCGATTGTATCGTCACTTGTTTCTTATCAGCATTCTCAACATAACCAATAATTTGTGCATCTATACCAAATGATTGAGAAATAGAAATAATGGTATCTGCAAATTTTGAATCGCAGTAAACTTCGATTCGATGTCCGCAATTAAACACCTGATACATTTCTTTCCAATCTGTTTTACTTTCTTCTTGTATTAATTTAAATAATGGAGGAATTGGAAATAAATTATTCTTTACGATGTGTAAATTATCATCTATATAATGTAAAATTTTTGTTTGCGCGCCACCACTGCAATGTATCAAACCGTGTATATTTTGCACACCAATTTCCTGTATTACTTTATTGATAACTGGTGCATAGGTTCTTGTTGGCGACAATACTAATTTGCCTGCGTCTAATTGTGAATCATTAATTTTATCTGTTAATAATTTAGAGCCACTATACACTAAATCCTTTGGTGTATTCGGATCGTAACATTCAGGATATTTTTCTGCATATATTTTTGCAAACACATCATGTCGTGCAGAAGTTAAACCATTGCTACCCATTCCGCCATTGTATTCGGTTTCATAAGTTGCTTGTCCATACGAACACAAGCCAACAATCACATCTTTGTCTTGTATCAGCTCATTAGAAATTACATCTTCGCGTTTTAATCGTGCAGTCATTACTGCATCTACAATAATAGTGCGAACGGTATCACCAACATCAGCGGTTTCGCCACCCATTGCATGCACTGAAACACCATTTTCGTGCAGCATTTCCACTACTTCATTGGTGCCATCAATAATTGCTTTTATCACATCACCGGAAACCAAATGTTTGTTTCTATTAATGATAGATGACATTAAAAAATTAGACGTCGCTCCTACGCAAATTAAATCATCGGTATTCATTACGATTGCGTCTTGTGCTATGCCTTTCCATACAGACAAATCACCGGTTTCTTTCCAGTACGTATACGCCAACACACTTTTTGTGCCAGCGCCATCTGCATGAATAATAGAACAGTAATCTTCATCACCAGTTAAATAATCAGGATAAATTTTACAAAATGCTTTTGGATACAAACCTTTGTCCGCATTTTTTATGGCAGCATGTACTTCATCTTTTGTTGCGGAAACACCGCGTTGGTCGTATCTGTTGGTCATAATAATATTTAGTAATTAGACTTCATACTTTATTTTAAACGCCAAATTGTTCTAAATGATGATTTAAATGAATATGCATAGCTTCGCCCCAAAGTTCTTTACTCATCACACCAAATACAGGGTGACGTCCACTAAAATCAGAAGCATTTATAAAATCATTTACATTCTTTAATAATTCTTTTTTAGTTGCTTCAAAATCAGGGTCATCTTTTACTTTGAAAGATTCCGGAGCAGGCAGCATGCTTTTTGGCCATTTCGTAATCGCTCTTATCATCAACCATCGGAAAAATGGATTGGCGGAAACATAATACAACGTATCTTTCGGAACCTGGATTTTATTAATAGGCACTGAAAATGCAACGCTCATATGTTTCAGCATCTGCGACACGCTCATTTTTCCCCATTTTCGTGGTGATGTTGAAGATAATTTGTTAACTCTTGCTAGCATTTCGTCTTGTGCGGTTTTATCAAAAAGTGTTGGCATGGTTTAATTTTTTAATTAGAAAAATCAAAAAGTTTAAAAATAATGGGTGTCTATTCACTCAAAATTTTAAACGTAGTTCGTCTATTACGCTGATGTTGTTCTTCTGAACAATTAGTGCATTCACAGGTTTCTTTAAGCATAGATTCTCCATAACCTTTTGCAGTCAATCTATTTCCGTCTATACCCTTTCCAATCAAATATTGCACTACGCTTTCCGCACGTTTTTGTGAAAGTGTTTCATTATAGGTATCTTTTCCTCTGCAATCTGTATGAGAAGATAATTGAATTTTTATATTTGGATTTTTCTCAAGTATATCAATAAGTGCATCTAAACTTTGTGAGGCATCTGCACGAATATCCCATTTATCATAATCGTAGTAAATATTCTCCAATACAATTTCTACGTTTTTATAAATCTTAGAAAGGGTAACCGTTCTCTCTATCAGAACCGTATCGCCGTCATTTGCATCTTGTGTATTAAATGTATTTACTATATCAGTTTGTGATAAATATCCTTCTTTACTTATATTATAGGAAATCTCTAAATTAGCAGGAATAATTTTCTGTATAATTCCAATCACATCCGTTTTTAATCTATCCGTTTTTGAAAAACTAATTATTGCATTTTCTATCGGTTTCTGACCAAGTAATTTTGAACTTGGATTATCGGGATTCTCATAATTATTTTCCTGTACAAGTGTTCTCAAAATATAAACTACAGGTGGCAAAGGATCTTTTGGTGCCATACGATTTTCAAAATAATAAATATCATCCAATCCCTTTCCACCAGGTCTGTTTGATGTAATGTAACCACTCAACAATACCGAATCATCTTTTGATTTGGTTAAAGAAATACTAAAATCATCGCCTCCACTATTTACACCGTAACCAAGGTTTTGTACATTGGTATAAATTTTTCCTTCTTTCGCTGCTGAATAAATATCCAAACCACCGTAACCAATTTTTCCGTTTGAAGAAAAATAAAGCTTATTGTCATCCGAAATTACTGGAAATAATTCTTCACCTTGTGTATTTACTTTAGAGCCAGCATTAATTGGATTCTCAAATTCACCAGAAACATTTTTTTTTGCCGAATAAATATCTCGACCACCATAACCGTCTTTGCTGTCTGAAACAAAATATAATTCTTTTTCATCTATAGTTAAAAAAGCTTGTCCTTCATTGATAGTATCATTAAATAATTTGATGCGTTCAGGCGCACTCCAGGTATCATCTATATTTTTAGTTGTTCGATAGATATGGCAATAATCATTGGTGTGTTTTTCATCGCTGCCACAACGTGTAAAGAATGCAGTTTTACCATCTTTGCTTAATATAATTTCCGCATCATGATAAGTTGAATTAAATGTTTTATCCAATAAAATGGGTTCGCTAAATTTTATAATACTTGATTTTTGCGAGGAATAGATATCGGAATAGCCTTCGCCAGTCCATTCGTCGTTGTTGTTTTTATTTCCACCTTTTGTTGAAGAAAAATAAAGTGTGTTATCTTTCAAAAACGCTGCAAAATCTAAGCTCGGCGTATTTACATCCAAATTAATTAGTTTGGTATGCTGTGGTTTCTTTAATTGCTTAACATGAATATTTAAAAAATCATATGCAGCATACTGAAAAGTTCCAGGAAGACCTGTACAAAGAAATGCTGGGCCGGATCAAGGAAACTGATGAAACTGTTCCTGAACAGATTGATGAATATTTCTATTATTCACGAACTGAAGAGGGAAAGCAGTACAGAGCTTATTGCCGTAAAAAAGGAAACCTGCAGGCTGGTGAAGAAATTCTTTTAAACCTGAATATTCTGGCAGAAGGTCATGAATATTTAAGCCTTGGAGTTTATAAAATAAGTCCTGATCATAATTTCCTGGCATATTCCACAGATACTGACGGCTCAGAAAACTATACCCTTTTTATTAAGGACCTGAGGACAGGAGAACTTCTTGCGGATAGAATAGAAAATACAGCAGCATCCCTGGAATGGATAGC
>JANNVS010000144.1:0-7059 GCA_031414515.1 Sphingobacteriales bacterium
ACCGCTTGTGTGTAGCCACAGTAATGGCAACGTAAATCGTTGGTGAATTTATGATAGGTTAGACTTACATCGCAGTTTTTGCATTGCGGAATCCAGTTGCAATTAGCACAAGCAATGTATGGCGCATAACCGCGTCGGTTCTGAAATAAAATAACTTGTTCTTTTTTATCTAAGGTCGATTGAATTTCATCGCGCAATAAATAGGCGATGCCAGTAACAATTTCCTTTTTCTTATTCGCATCGGTTAAACTTATGAATTCTATTTCAGGTGTCAACACTTCACCATAACGCGAATTCAATTTTACTAAACCATATTTTCCGGCTTTCGCATTCGCATAGCTTTCAATACTTGGCGTTGCGGAACCGAGCAATACTTTTGCTTTGTGTTGCATTGCTAAATAAATTGCAGTATCACGGCACTGGTAGCGTGGCGCTGGATCGTATTGTTTATAGGAAGAATCGTGTTCTTCATCTATAATTATCAAGCCTAGATTATCAAACGGGAGAAAAACAGATGAGCGCGCACCGAGAATTATTTTAACTTCATTCTTTAAAACATTATTCCAAATTTCTACGCGTTCTGCATTGTTGAATTTAGAATGATAGACTGCAATATTGCCTAAGATTTTTTCCAATCGTTGAACAAGCTGTCCGGTTAATGCAATTTCTGGTAACAGATATAAAACTTGTTTTCCTTGTGCAACTTGTTCTTTAATTAAATCGATATACAATAATGTTTTTCCACTTGAAGTGATTCCATGCAGCAACACCACATCTTTATCTGTATAGTAATTTTTTATTTCTGATAATGCTGTTGTTTGTTCTATTGATAATTCGTAGTCTTTCAATTCATCAATTTCATTCGTAGCAACTCTGTTAACTACTTTTTCTTCTAAAATAAAAATTTCTTTTTTAACTAATGATTTTAAAACTTCTGCTGTAACACCAGATTTTTTTAGCAGCTCGGCTCTTCTTACTGATTTGTTTTTTTTAGATAATTCTAAATAAGCTAACAATAAATTTTCCTGTTTTGGAAATTTAGAAACAAGATTAAAAGCATTTCGGATTTCAGATTTAGGAATTAAGATTTCTACAAACGTTTCAACCTTTGGTGTATACTTTTCATGCATTGTTTCTTTTACATACATGACTCTTTTGCTTAGTAAATTTTTTACAGGTTTGCTAATCGTTTTCTTTTGTAAAATATCATAAATATCTTTTAGTGAAATTTCTTCCTGATGATTCAAGGCTGCTGCAATCATATATTCATCATCAGGCAAATCCAAAATATCTAATTCGCTATTCGGATTTTTCACAAAAAATGTTTCAGAATTTAATTTGAAATACGCAGGCAAAGCAGCTTGCATTACATCACCTAATGTGCACATATAATACGAAGCAATCCATTGCCAGAAATCTAATTGCGTTTGTGTTACAATTGGCTGCTCATCTATCACCGATAAAATTTCTTTCGGTACATAATCTATCGGTGCATCTTTTGAGATAGAATGAATAATTGCAGTGTATAATTTTTGTTTACCAAACTGCACTTCTACACGCGCACCAATTTGTATAAATGTTTCAAATTGATGTGGCACAGCATAAGTATATAACTTTGGCAAAGCCAATGGTAAAATTACTTGCACAAAGTAGTTGTATGTATGAAAAGTTTCCACTTATTTTGTATTACTTCAATTTTATACAATAATACTAAAATGAAAACAAAAGACGATATCAAAAATGCATTAGCAGAAATTATTCAAGAAATAAATGCTTATTTGCAAACTGTAGATGATGCAACTTTCAAAACAAGCATGAATGACAAATGGAGTTTTGCACAAAACATTGATCATCTAACAATTTCAAATAATATTACAGCCTTGAGTTTGAATATGCCGAAAATGGCCTTGAAGCAATTGTATAAAATAAATAATCGTGTAAGTTGGAACTATGATGAAGTAGTCTGGAAATACCAACAGAAGCTCAGTGCTGGTGCAAAAGCAAGTTTACCGTTTCAGCCAAAGATTAGTTTGTTGCCGATTCGTAGTTTGGTAGATCGTTTCTGGAAAAATTCGTGCACTACTTTATTGAAAGCTATAGATGGTTGGTCTGAAAAAGATTTAGATATTTATTTGGTGCCACATCCATTGATTGGTAAAATGACCATGCGTGAATTATTATTTTTCACGGTGTACCATGTTGGTCATCATTTGAAAACCATGAAGAATATTCATTAGACTTTTTTAGATGAAAAAATCTTCTAAACAAAAAAAAGAAACCGTAACTCATATTGTTGCAAAGCCAGCAACAACAAGCAATATTACTATTACTGATTTTAATTTTGAGAAATGGTTTCCATATATAATTGCTGCTTTTGCATTTTTGTTATATGCTAATACGCTGACGCATGACTATGTATTGGATGATGAAACAGTGATGGCAAAAAATAAAATCGTAACGAAAGGAATTTCTGCAATACCTGAAATTATGATGACGGCTTACCGTGCTGGCTCACAAGACAGACAAGAAAGTTTATACCGACCGTTGTCAGTAGTAATGTTTGCTATAGAATGGCAACTTGCACCAAACAAACCATTTTTAGGTCATTTGATAAATGTTTTATTGTATGCACTCACTGGATTTTTATTGTATAGACTATTACGAAAATGGTTTGCAGAGAAACATTCGTTTATCTTATTTGCAATTGCTATTTTATTTATTTCTCATCCATTGCATACCGAAGTAATTGCAAACATAAAAAGCCATGATGAAATTTTAGGATTGCTGTTTGCTATTTTATCGTTTAGTGCATTTTATAATTTTGCAAATGATGCAAATAAACTTTCAATAAAATATTTGTTGCTTGGTGTGTTGTATTTTTTTCTAGCGATGTTATCTAAAGAAAGTACGATTACTTTAGTAGCAGCAATTCCTTTGTCTCTTTATTTTTTCACAAAACAGGAAAATAACAAAAAACTGATTTACGCTACAATTGTATTATTTATTGGTGTTGCAGCTTATTTCGTTTTACGAAAAATTGCGATTGGTGGTTTGGTTACATTTAATGAAGTAAGTGTACTGAACAATTCAATAGTTGCTACAGAAAGTAAATTAGATAGATTTGCTACGGCAATTGTGTTAGTTGGATATTATATAATGCTCTTTTTCTTTCCGCATCCGTTGAGCTTTGATTACTCACTGAATACGATTCCTGTTGCTACCTTTATCGATATACGTTTTTTTATATCCTTAGTTATTATAATTGCAATGATTTTATTTGCAATTATCAATTTAAAAAAGAAAAATGCAATTGCATTTGGTATTTTATTTTTTGGGATTACATTATCTATTGTATCCAATGTTTTTGTGATTATAGAAGCTACGCTTGCAGAACGCTTTATGTATTTGCCATCTTTAGGTTTGTGCATCGCAGTTGTTTTTGTTTTAGAAAGACTAACGAAGTATTATGCAAAAGAGAATTTTAATTTTGAAACTATTTTACAAAATAATAAAATATTTGCTGTTCTTTTTTTTATTATATTGATTTTATTTTCTATAAAAACATTAACCAGAAATTTAGACTGGAAGGATAATTTCACATTGTTTTCAGTTGATAAAGATCACAATCCAAATAGTTATAGAAATCTTTCCGGCTACTGTAATGTGTTATTCGGCAAAAAAATAATGCCTTTGAAAGATGGCGATCCGCAAAAACTGGAATACTGCAAAGAGGCTATATTTTACACTAATAAAAGTCTGGCGATTACTCAGGATAATTTCAGTGCATGGAGTTTGCTAACGTATTGTTTCTTACAATTAAAAGATTATCCTAAAGCCTTGTTAGCTTATGAAAATGGGTTAAAATATTATACTGACAAAACACCGTATCTAGATAATTTCCACATGTTGGGCTCTAATGCATATTATTATAGTGGCAATTTAACAAAGGCATTAGAAGTAGCAAAAGCTGGTATTGCAGTAAGCGATACCAATCCGTTGTTGTGGAATTCATATGGTATGATTTCCACTGAATTCAATGATTTGAAATTAGCAAGCTATGCACTAACAAAATCTTTGCAATTAGATAGTACGAGTGCTGACACGTGGTATAATATGGGCAATTGGTACGCCAGAAATAATGATTTTACGACTGCTATTTCATGTTATAATAAAGTACCGAAACTGAATCCAGCTGATTTAACCAGTATCAATGCATTTAACAATACAGGAAATTGTTACGCTGTTTTAAAACAATATGATATAGCGCTTGAATATTATCAGCGTGTACTTAATATTAATCCGAATAATAAAGATGCATTACGAAATATTATGGTGACTTATACAAATTTAGGAAATGGCGCAAAAGCTCAGGAATACAATAGTAAGTTACAGGCAATTCCTTAACTATCATGCCACGATAACTATCATGCCACGAACATCGTGGCATGAGTTATTGTACAAAACTAGAATCAGATAATGTCAGCAAAAAAGCTTTTAAATCTGTTTTCTGTTCAGATGATAAATCCAAACCCCAATGTCCAAGTGTTTCTAAGCGTTTGTTGGCTTTCTCGCGCATGATAGGTTCTAATGTTGGCGAGCCTTTTGGTCCATCATTATAAAAATCAATTACATCTTCTAATGTAGCAAAACGAGCATCGTGCATATAGGGTGCAGTAAAAGCCAAATTACGCAAGGTTGGAATTTTAAATCTTCCATAATCAGAAGTATTGCTTGTAAATTTTCCTAAACCAAAATCTACAAATTCCAATACAGAAAAAACAGTATCTAATCCGTTGTTGGCAAAAGTTCTGTCTGGTGAAATAAATACTTCTGGTGCGGTGCTACTATGACAATGAAAACAATCTCCTTTTTCTGTTTTAAATATATCTAGTCCACGCAACTCTGATTCAGATAAACTTAATTCGCCTCTTGTATATTTGTCAAATTTAGAATTATATGACAACAATGTTTTTTCAAATTGTTCGATTGCTTTCGTCAATAAATCTTTTGTAATTGTTTTGGTTCCAAATGCTTTCCAAAACATATCTACATATTCAGGATGACGTTGTAATCGCAATTCAGCTTCGGCTATTGGTAAATGCATTTCCAATACATCTTCTATGGGTTTGCCTGCTTGTTCTCGTAATGAATTTACTCGGCCGTCCCAAAAGAAACGGTCTTTCTGCCAAGCTAAGTTGACCAATGCCATAGAGTGTCTTGGCCCAACCATATCATCTACACCGCGGCTTCTAGGTCGTGGGTCTGAGAATGAATTTTCCTGTTTATGACAACTTGCACACGAGATAGTAGAGTCTCTCGATAATATCGGATCAAAGAATAATTTTTTACCTAATGCTATTCCTTCCAGCGTCATTGGATTGATAGCATCCAGAGGCATTGGTCTGAAATTTTCAATAGATGGTGCTGAATATGGTGTTGTATTTGGTGCAGTTTCTGAAGGGTCTGCATCTTTTTTACATGCATTAAAAAACAATGATGACATCATTATAAGCATGCAGATTGATATGAAAAATTTTCTATTTAATCTGGTGCCCATAATCTTATATTAATTCCGTTTACAAAACTATTTTTTATTGCCACGGCACGATCAATTTCAGAAGGCTCGCTATGATTGCTGAAATTAATTATCTGAAATGGATCTGAGTCGAGAACAAATAATTTATCCATGTCCAGTTCTATATTCACAGTACTTCCATTAAAAGGAATCACGGAACTGTTAATTACAGTATATAATGTATCAGAGCCAAGATGCATAGAAAATGGTGAATTGGGTGGTTGGTTTTTTCCTGGCGAATTATCGATGTTTGCTTCTATAACAGAAAATCTGTATTTTATCATATCCCAATACATTCCTTCCTCCACACTTAACGGGCTTGATGAAGAATAAGACATTGGAACAGTATTATTTACTGCTCTGTCCAAACCGTAAGAAAATTTAAAGCCTGTAATTTCTCCATCTGGCATATTGAAAGTAAAAAAGTTATTTTTTGATGTCTTATACAAAAAAACATCTTTCACCAGTATTTCACTTCCGTTTGAAGTGAACAGTTTAAAATTAGAAAAAAAGATTTTTGTTCTAGAGTCATCAATAGTATAACTGCGTCCATTTGTCGTTAAACCAGTTGATTTAATGCTGAATCGTACTGTGGTTACTTCTTCTTTCTTACAGGAAAAGATAAGAAAACTGAATATGATTATAAGGAGTGCTTTGTTCACTGTATAAAAATAACGATAAATGCTGAGTATTGTTTTACTGTGATATAAAAAAGGCAATTGAAATATTTCAATTGCCTTTTTGTTTAACTTTTGGTGAATATTATATCGATAATGTCTTCAATACATCGTTCATAGCACGAACTGCATCCGCACTTTTGTTGAATGCTGCTTGTTCTTCATCGTTTAATTTATAATCGATGATTTTTTCCCATCCGTTTTTGCCGATTACTACTGGAACTCCAAGGCATATATCTGTTTGTCCGTATTCGCCTTCTAAATAAACGCATGAAGCAATGACACGTTTTTCATCTCTTAAAATTGATTCTACTACTGCTAAGCCTGCAGCGCCTGGTGCATACCAAGCTGAAGTGCCAATTAAGCCTGTTAAAGTAGCGCCTCCTACCATAGTATCTGCAGCTACTTTTTTTAATGCATCTGCATCTAATACATTAGAAACTGGGTTGGAGTTTAAGGTTGCTAAGCGTGTTAGTGGTATCATGGTAGTATCACCGTGACCACCTATAACTACTGCGTTCAAATCGTTTGGAGAACATGCAAGTGCCTGAGATAAATAAAATTTGAAACGTGCGCTATCTAATGCGCCACCCATTCCAATAATTCTATTTTTAGGAATACCTGTCGATTTCAATGCCAAATAGGTCATTGTATCCATTGGATTGGATATAATAACAAAAATTGTGTTTGGTGAATATTTCAAGATATTTTCTGCAACACCTTTCACAATACCTGCATTTACACCAATTAATTCTTCGCGTGTCATACCTGGTTTTCTTGGTAAACCAGAGGTGATAACGACCACAT
>JANNVS010000145.1:0-14118 GCA_031414515.1 Sphingobacteriales bacterium
CAAAAGTATCTGTTTCGCAAATGTAACCAACAACTGTATAAATTCGTTCAATTCCATTTGGATTGGAAACATTAGTAATGTGGTGATAAGCGTCGTACATCATAGGTCTAATTAAATGATTTTGACCTGAATCTACACCTGCAAAAACAGTTGCAGTAGTTTGTTTTATTACATTAGTTCGAACAAATAAGAATCCACTTTCACTTACCAGATATTTTCCTGGTTCAAAAACCAACGTTAAATCTTTTCCATAATTTTTACAAAATTCCTGAAATCGTTCGCTGATTTTTGCACCTAAATCTTCAATGTTTGTAGTATTATCATTCTCATGATATTTTACTTTAAACCCACTACCAAAATCCAGATATTCTAAATCTTTAAAACTATTGGCAGCTTCAAATAAAATATCTGCACCTCTTAGGAATACATCAGAATCTAAAATATCTGAGCCTGTATGCATGTGCAATCCAGTTACTTTTAAGTTGGTTGATTTTACTAAGCGTTCTAAATGTCGCAACTGATAAATAGAGATTCCGAATTTTGAATCGATATGTCCTGTTGAAATTTTTTGGTTTCCACCAGCCATAATATGCGGATTGATACGAACGCAAACTGGATAGGTATTTTTATATAAATTGCCAAACTGTTCTAAAATGGAAAGATTGTCTATGTTGATATTTACACCATATTCTACTGCTCTATTAATTTCATCAATATTTACACAATTTGGAGTGTACATAATATCTTTAGCTGGAAATCCTGCCTTTAATCCAAGTTGTACTTCCTGTATTGAAACAGTATCTAGGCTACCACCTAAATTTTTTATCAATTTCAAAATTGTAATATTATTTAAGGCCTTGCAAGCATAATGCACATCAATTTTTGTTTTACCAAATGCATCTTTTAGTCTATTGTATTGACGTTCTATTACTGCTGCATCATATACATACAATGGTGTTCCATACTGCTTGCAAAGTTCTAACACATTTACACCACCTATTTCATACTTTTCGTTTACTAAATCCATCTTCTAAAATTAAATTGAATTGTAAAGATAATCCAAAAGACGTAAAACATAATATGTTTGATAATGTAAAATTGTCATGAAATCGTAAACACAAAACACAATAGCATGTTATATAGAAATAATTCGTAATATTGTTTAGACACACTTTTTTATGAATAAAACAGGATATATTCTTTGGTTCAGTTTCTTCTTATTGGGATGTAATGCTTGTTCTAATAAAGAATTTATACAAACATCTACTATCCAATCCAATTGCGGAACCGACGGTGCTTTGGCAGAATGTCTTACTCCAAAATTTTCACCAGAATATTATATTGAACAAGGAGTGAAATATTTTCAGACGATGCAATCAGATATTCCTATAGATGTTATTCCAAATTATTCTGAGCTTGTAATTCGTTGGGAATGGCCACCATGGCTTTTGTTAACAGGCTTTAAAAAGGACTTTTTAATTTCTTCAGATATATTATTAAAATTAAATCCAACTAAGTATGACATTATAGATTGCAAGTATTTCGACAAACAACCGTTTTGTCGTTGTCATGTTATTTTCGATTATAGTGGTGAAAAATGCCCTATATACGAAGAATTTATCTTTAATAATCAAGGTCAAATTACGTTTATTGAAGCCTGGTCTGATTATGAAAGTGGTTTACCGATGGGATCAGGTAATGATAGCATTTGGGATGAAGAAGAATTTTGGGGAATGAAAGAAATAAATCGTCTTTCCACAAAGGTGCCTGGTTTAGGTAATGATTCAGGAAGAATAAACATCAACTCAGTGTGGATGAAAGATGCAATGAAAATTGATAAAGATGTCGCAGAACTAGTAAAACGATTAAAAAATCCGGTGAGTACCTATTTAGAACAGCTAATAAACCATCAGGAAGAACTGAGTCATGGTTGTGAACCTAAGGACGGAGATGTATTTCCTTATTATCATCCATAATAAAGATTTAATTCTAAGCAAAAATTAATTCATATTTGAGAAAATTATTTTCTGAATCAGACAATGAAGTCTAATTTAAATCAGCTTCAACAGTCTATTCTTTATAAATAATAGATGGTTCTTCTATTTGATTTCTTTCTCTTTGATGTCGGGTTTTATATGTATCATCATTCTCACTTTCATCATCATTTTCTTGTTCTTCAGGTCGATTATATCCAGTGATGATTTCTCTACCGTCAGGAGATTCAATAGTAGAATAGTTTTCTTGATTAAACTTATTTCTTGTAAGTGGATCTTCGCTTGAGATGTTTTTTACTTCTTTTGAGTCATCTATTGTACCTAACTGATTTTCACCAGTAGACGGTGCTTCTGTTTGCAAATTTTCCCTATCTTTTAAATCGTTGAGTGCACCCCAATCTCTGCCAAGTGTATCATTGCCAACCATTATGACTTGTGTTGAGTCAAATGGAGATTTAAATGATTCAGAAATAAAATATCCAAATATCAGAACAATACCAGCAATAGTTAATATTTTTCCTCTAATCTGCATATGGATATTAACGAATTTTTATTTAATTTAGTTCCGATTGAAGATCTATTTTATGTTGTGCATCAATCGTTTAAGTATAGGAACTAGCAATAATAATACCAAACCGCCACCAACAGAGACATAGAATATTTTCATAAATACACCGCTATAGATTGCTAATGAATCAACCGCTGAAATCGTTGTAGCTCCACCTTCTGATGGGATTGCCATTAATGTTCCAATTACACCAGCTAAATGTTGACCTAATGCTGAGGCAAGAAACCAAAATCCCATCATCATTCCAGTAAATTTTGGTGGTGATAACTTTGTAATCATAGACAATCCAATTGGTGAAATACATAGTTCACCAGTTGTTAAGAGCAAGTAGCCAAATGCATACCAAAAAAAACTAACTTGTCCATTTAAGGCTAATTTAGCACCTATTACAAATAAAAGAAAGCCAAGACCTAATTGGAAAAACGATAAACTAAATTTTAATGGTGTAGACGGTTCATTGCCTTTGTTTGCTAAAGAAAGCCACATCCAAGCAAAAGGAAAACTTAATAGAATGATATAAAAAGGGTTAATAAAATTATTAATAGCTGCTGCTGGCATGCCAAAAGTATTTACGTTTCTTTCAGTATATAAATTCAACGAACCACCACCTTGTTCATAAAATGCCCAAAATAGAACTGAAAATGCCACGAGAACAATTGCTGTTAACATTTTATCTCTTGCTTCTTTTTCTTGCCTGAAAGCAATTACAACCATGGCAGTTGTAGCTATTATGCATATAGGAAACATGATGCTTCCCATATATGTATAGTTATTAAACAAGAAAATAAATATTGGAATGATTGCTAAAGAACCAATTAGTATTAAAAGTTGTTTTTTAATGCCAACGTCATTTCCATTTGTCTCTTTAGGTACTAATCCAATTTCACCAAGTGATTTTTGTCCATATAAGAATGTAATTAATCCAAGTATCATAAAAATTCCTGCCAACCCAAATCCATAGTGCCAATTTATTTTTTGTCCAATGTAACCACAAATTAATCCTCCAATAGCAGCACCAAGATTGACACCCATGTAAAAGATAGAAAATGCGCCATCTCTTCTTGCATCTCCAGGACGATATAATTTTCCTACCATAGTAGAAATATTTGGTTTAAACAATCCATTGCCCGATATTAAGAATGCCATGCCAGCAAAAAAAGACCATTCGGTAGGAATAGCTAATATTAAATGTCCTGCTGCCATTAATACACCACCTAATAGAATAGCTTTTCTATAACCTAAAATCTTATCAGCGGCAATTCCGCCAAATAATGGCATTAAATAGACTAAAGCAGTGTAGGTTCCATAAATTAAATTGGCCTTTACATCGGCATATTTCAATTGATGTACCATGAATAACACTAATAAAGCACGCATTCCATAAAATGAGAAACGTTCCCACATTTCGGTGAAGAAAAGAAGAGCCAATTGTTTCGGATGCCCTTCGACACCATCTGCAATATAAGATTCAGCTGCTATGCTTTTGTTCGACATTTCGTCGTCCAATAATTGAACTGTTGAAGACATTTGATTGATTTACAGTCGGAAGATACAAAAATATTATATTATTCATCTTTAATAAAAGTGAATCTTAAAGCTGCAATGCCGCCAATTATGGCAGGAATTATCAGGTTTATGAACCATAAAGTGATAGTAGTGGCAATTATGGCAATTGGATTATTTGTAAAGCTTGCTAAAAAATATACAGCCACATTTCCTCGGAATCCGAAATCTATTAACGCAATATTAAATGGATTGATGGTTTGTATAAAGAAAATTGAAGCAACCAGAATCATTGCTACAAAAATGGAAAGTTGAAATCCAAAAAATTTTAGTAATAAAACAAATTGCAAACAGTATATAAAATATCTGATAGCAGAAAGAATTTCTAATCTTAAAAAGTCTTTATTGCTATATAAATCTATAATATGAATGTATTTATATACTTTATTAAAAATGCTAAAGTTGGAGAATTTAGTGCTGACTACGTCTAAATTATAAAAGCAAAAATGAATAGCAGCGACCATCAATAGATAGATAAAAGCAAAGGCAAATAAAAAATAGGGATCCATTTTTTCATACATAAATGAATACACTAAAAGTCCAAATGCACCTAATGAAAGATTTACAACAATTTGAGCAATACTTCCCAAAATGGTAGATACTATAGCCTCTTTCCTGTCGGTATTTAATGCTAAAACACGACCACCAAATTCGCCAATTCTGCTTGGTGTAAATAATGAAAATGTAACGCCAAACAAGATTCCCTCAATTGCACCCAACCAGGAAATTGGATGTAATTTATCTATCAATAATTTCCATTTCACCGCTTCAATGCTCCAGTTCATCAACATTAAAAAGACGACAGAAGCAAGCAAAAAATTGTTGCCATGAAAATTCAGAAGAAAATGGTTGTATGCAATATCTATCTTTTCGTTTCCAAATAATTGATGATACAGTACATATAGCAATCCACCAAGCATCAAGGTCTTGACGATTGAATTAAGTATTCTATTTTGGAAAAGTTGTTTCATCAATTGCGAACTTCAAAGATAATTTGTTTTTTTACAATAAATAATTGCTAACTACTCAATACTTACTACTATTTTTACCACGTGGTAATCGCTAAAAATAGTAATCTCCAAAGAATAATTCTAGGAGTAGATCCAGGAACACAAGTAACTGGCTACGGAATTATTCTATCAGACGGAAACTCAATGGAATTATTAGCTGTAGGTAGCATCCATACAGAAAAATTTGATGATCATTACGACAGATTGCAATGTATTTACGATAGAATTTTAGAAATTGTGCTTGCTTATAAACCGCATGTTTTAGCTATCGAAGCACCTTTTTTTGGTAAAAATGTGCAATCTATGCTGAAACTCGGACGCGCGCAAGGAATGGCAATTGCAGCAGCACTTTCGCAAAAAATCCCTATTCAGGAATATTCACCCAAAAAGGTGAAACAGAGCGTGACTGGCAATGGAAACGCAGCAAAAGAACAAGTTGCTGCTATGCTTGGACATATTCTAAAAACGGATGTTTTACCTAAACAATTAGACGCTACTGACGGATTGGCTGTGGCAGTTTGTCATCATTTTTCAATGAAGGGCCTGCCCAGTGGAGGCAAAAAATATTCTGGGTGGGAAGCCTTTGCAAAGGATAATGCAAAACGTGTGAAATAATTACCTGCTATTTCTAAATAAAAAACTCACGACTCACGGCTAATGACTTACGACTAATTCCTATCTTTGTCGTATGTCTAATTTACATATCAATAACACACTTACACGACAGAAAGAAAAATTTGAAGCAATAAATTCACCGCACGTTGGATTGTACTGCTGCGGTCCAACCGTTTATTCTGATGTGCATTTGGGCAATACGCGCACTTTTATTTCTTTCGATTTGGTGTATCGCTATCTCAAATTTTTAGGTTATAAAGTTAGATATGTTAGAAACATTACAGACGCAGGTCATTTGACAAATGATGCTGGCGAAGGCAAAAACCGCATGGAAGATCAGGCAAAATTGGAGAAATTGGAGCCAATGGAAATCGTGCAAAAATATACCGTTGGTTTTCATGAAGTATGCCGTTTATTTAATTTGTTGCCACCAACTATTGAGCCAACTGCAACAGGTCATATTGTAGAGCAAATTGAAATGACGCAAAAATTAATCGACAATGGTGTAGCTTATGAATCTAACGGTAGCGTGTATTTTGATGTGAAAGCGTACAACGTACAAGGCAATAATTACGGAAAACTTTCTGGTAGGAATATTGATGAATTAGTGGCTGGTTACCGCGATTTAGATGGGCAAGATGAAAAGCGAAATTCTATTGATTTTGCGCTTTGGAAAAAAGCTTCACCTGAACATATCATGCAGTGGAACTCACCTTGGAGCAGCGGTTTTCCAGGCTGGCATTTAGAATGTTCTGTGATGAGTACAAAATATTTAGGGAAACAATTCGACATTCATGCTGGCGGCATGGATTTAAAATTTCCGCATCACGAATGCGAAATTGCGCAGAATGTTGGTGCGTGTGGCAACGAACCTGTGCGCTACTGGATGCATACAAACATGTTGAATTTCAACGGACAAAAAATGAGTAAATCACTTGGTAATTCTATATTGCCAATGCAATTTATTACAGGCGAACATCCGTTGTTAGACAAACCGTATTCAGCAATGACAGTTCGTTTTTTATTTATGCAATCACATTATTCTTCTGAGTTAGATATTACGATTAAAGGGTTGCAAGATGCTGAAAAAGGATTACGTAAATTAATGAACGCATCCAAGTTTTTAAAGGAATTAAAATTTGATTCTGTTACGTTAGAAGAAAAACAAGACAAATTAATGAATGATTTGTGTGAAGAATGTAAAACGGTAATGGATGATGATTTTAATGCACCAAAATTAGTAGCAACCATGCACGAAATCGCAACCCAAATCAACATTTATTACAATGATGGTAAAAAAATAAATAATATTTCTGATGCAACATATAACTTATTACAAACAACTTATAACTCTTATTTATTTGATGTTTTAGGTTTGTGTGATGAAGCAGAAATTGGTAATAATAATGCGTTAGATAAAGTAATGCAACTAGTAATTGATATTCGAAAGCAATCGCGCGAAAATAAAGACTGGACAACTTCTGATAAAATCAGAGATGCATTAAAAGAAGCAAATATTAATATTAAAGATGGAAAAGAAGGAACAACGTATGAAGTTAATTAGATTAAAGGAATCAAAAGCAAAGAGCCATGAATCAAGAAATTCTAATTTCTTTATTCTTTATTCTTTATTCCTTATTCCTTTGTTAATGGCTTCTTCTTGCAACACAAATAATGAAAACAGTAATTCTGAAAATGTAACAGTTGAAAATAAAATCACAAAACCTGAATTTTCACCAGATTCAGCTTATCTTTTTGTACAACAACAACTAGATTTTGGTGCACGTATTCCTGGTACACTAGCACAACAAAAATGCGCATCATATTTTGAACAAAAATTAAAGAATTATGGTGCAAGTGTAATTATGCAAAAAACAAATGTGGTGATTTACAATGGAAAATCTGTTCCATGTATAAATATAATTGCATCTTATAATCCAACGGCAAACAGACGATTGATGATTTGTACACATTGGGACGCACGTCCGTTTGCTGACCGAGATGACAGTGCTGTTGCAAAGCCTATTTTAGCTGCTGATGACGGTGCAAGTGGTTCTGCTGTTTTATTAGAAATTGCGAGACAACTACAAAAAAAGAATCCTGAAATAGGTGTCGATTTAATTTTTTTAGATGTAGAAGATTACGGTCAGCCTGAATATGATTTGAATCAGAAGCAAGGCGACTTTTATTGTTTAGGAACGCAATACTGGTGCAAAAATCCACACGTACCACACTACAAAGCTGAAAACGGAATTTTGTTAGATATGGTTGGCGCAAAAGGAGCTACATTTACATATGAAGGCATTTCGATGCAGTATGCACCGGATTTCATGAAGCAAGTTTGGAATAATGCAGCACAATTAGGGTATGGTAATTTTTTCATAAAAGAGAAAACAGCCCAGATTGTCGATGATCATTATTATATAAATACGATGACAAAAATTCCTACGATAGATATTATTAACAGAACTTATAGTACAATGACAGGCTTTGCCGCACACTGGCATACACACAAAGATGATATGAGCATTATTGATAAATTGACTTTACAAGCAGTAGGAGAAACAGTGCTTGCAACTATCTATGATTTTTAGAAAAATCAAAATTCATTTTTAATATTGAAGTAAAAGTGTAAATTTGCACTTCGTTTTTGAATCGTTGATTCATCGGTCCTGTAGCTCAGCTGGTTAGAGCACCTGACTCATAATCAGGGGGTCCATGGTTCGAGCCCATGCGGGACCACTTTTAATTCGCATAAACCGTTAGAGATTAATAATCTATAACGGTTTTTTCTTTTTTGTTGTCGGATTTGTTGTCGTTCTTAAATTCCGTATCAAAATTCACTCTTTATTTAAACTTACATAGGAATTTGAAAATCTTTTACATGGCGAAGTTTAGCAACAATATTAAATAACTAAGTTGCTTTTGGGATTAGTATTAAAAATACATTTCGTCAATTATTTTGTCTATTCTTTCGTTAATATCTACAATTCCTATTGTATTAATTAAATACTCATCGCCTTTCTTTTTACCAAATTCATCAAACTTCATCTTCAAATATCTTGTTAGTTGCCCACAAATTAGATTGTTAAACATCTTTTTATATATCAAATAATTTTCTTGCCTTTCACCCATATAAACTATAGCTTTGGCATAATGTAATAGTTCATTAAAATTTTCATTCTTAAATGAGAAACATCTTTTTGTCATTTGAAAGTACATTTTTTTTAGTTGTTTTTCAGTAAGCTGAATATCTTCTGTTATTTCCAAGATAGATTCAGCAAAACAATCTATTAAATCCTCATACATTTCATCTTCATAAAATTCTTTTGTTGTAACAGAATTCTCCTTTTTGTAAATTTTAAATACAACTAAATCGCTGTAATGAAGACATAGAAAAGTATATACACTTTCAAAAATCTTTTTGTTTTCTAAATAATTATTCATATTTCATTTTTTAATGTTCCAACTTATACAATTTAATAAGCCACTATCTTTAGCTAAGTCATTAGCTCTAACAGTTTCAATATTTACAGAGTAACAGTCTCTCAATATATTTTCTACTGTCTTATCTAACTCACTTCCAAAACTTGGAATGATTAGTATATCTTCTATTCGCAAGAAATTGATATAGTCGCCTGTTATATCATCGTAAGAAGTATTTTTCCATGATTCGTTTGGAAGTTCTACTAAGTTTAATCCTGCATTTATTAATGAAGTCTTAAGTGAAGTGTAATATTTCTTAGTTGAGCATTTAGAAAAATCATTCATTATAATTGTATTCCTGTCAATAAATCTTATCATTCCATCTGCATGACCTGTAAAATCATGTGGAAGTTCCGGTATAATAATTAGAGTATTTACCTCTAACTCTTTTTTTAGCTGTTCGTATATCTCAATATCCTTTTTTTCTTTATTCTCTTTAAATACTCTATTTGTAATTATTGCTATATCTTTCCAATTACAGATATTCCCACCATCTAAAATTATATCTGATTTTTTAATGTTCAGATTTAGCGTTTTTACAACATCATCTGTATTTGTTATTGAGTCTTTATACTTCTTATATTGTAAGTAACTTGGATTAAATACAAATTGTATAAAATCGTTATCATTAATTTGTATTGGCATAAAATCTACACACCAAACATCTTTTGTATTTAATAAAAACTCATGTTTTACATTATTCCTAATAATAACTTCCATTAGATACTTATAAAACATTGGATATTTGCTTTCAAGCAATGGAGATAAGTATAAATAATTAGTATCGTTGTCCTTAATCATTTTAATTTATTTTATTAGCCTATATTTCCAATTAATAAATGCATAATTATATCTTTCAAACTTGAACCTGCTCCTGAAATCAACATGATGAATAGAATAAGTATAATACCGCCCCACACAATGCTTGATAACATTACTGCTCCCGTATAATAGAATAATCTTAAAGGAGTAACACTAATAGATATGTCTTCTAATTCTTGGATTGGTTGTTGATTATACTTCTTTACAGCATAATTTAATTCTTCAATTATACTTATTCCTTCAGGAGTTTGTAAAAAATCCAAAATTGTTTTTTCAGGATTTGTTTCTAAGTAGTTTTTTAAATTTTTCATCTTGCTATTATTTTTATTTATAAATTAATTTAATTAAATAATATTATTATATTATAATTTACTATGTGATTGTGCAAAGCTATACAACTCTTTTGAATTTTGTGTTAAAGAGTTTTCAAAGGGTTGTTAAAGAATTATTAAACTTTACAATTAAATTAATATATAAAATTGTATTTATTTTTAATAAAAAATACTATTTATTATTTAATCTGTTAGACCATGTATTACTTATAGCAGGTGCTATATTTTCTTTAAATTCTTTATAACTAAACTCATCTGTTTTTGCATTATTACACCAATAACAAGCTAATACAATATTAGAAAACTCATATTCTCTATATGCTTCCTTTCTGTCAAATTCTAATGAACTTCCTCTTAATCTTTTTGTATCAATCTTCTTATCTGTTTTTAATTGTGCTATGTCATTCTCTGATATCCCACAATATTGACAACATCTGCTTTCAGGTTCTTCTTTATAGATTGTCTTTAAATCCTCTACTGACAAAATATTTGCAAAATCATCTTTATAAATGTTTAAGAAATCCATTCTATGATTTTCTTTATAATAATGTTCTATCATACCATCAATCTGTCTCATAGATAAATCTGAAACACTTAGCATTTCTTCATAAGACAACTTACATGCATCTTTATACATTCTAAGAAATGCATCTGTAATCTTAAAGTTTTTAAACTCTAATTCATTTACATTGTCTAACGTGCCTTTTGTAATACACTCAATAAATAAATAAACATCTAATTTCGTTTTGTAACTTCTAAGTAAGATTGCTTGATATTTACTTTCAATAGATTTTTGATAATTCACTTTCATACTCTTTATTTTTAGTACAAAGCGACACAAGTTTATTTAGGTTTGCAGTAGAAAGACAAAGGCGTGAATCCTAACTGCCTGAATCGAAGTATTGGGATACTTATACACAAAACAGCGAACTCACGCCCGAACGTGAGTCTGCTTGTTTTTTTGTTGTGTATTAAAATTCCCAATTTTCGATTCACAAAAAACTTAAGCCGACATTAATATTTTTTATTTTATTTTTTCTATATTCTATTTTATTTACTATTCAAATATAGGGTAAAATGTAATTGCCAACTTCTTTTTTTTCTTTTTTCTTTTTAATATTTCAAATAACTCTTTTTCTTTTATTTCTTTATCTTAAAAACTCTTTTTATTTTTTAATTACTTTTTCTTAATTATATATACTGTCATAACTTCAATATGCATTACACGTACTGAAATTGTGACATTATATTTATTAAATTTTTTAAATAGATAATGTATCATAAAGAGCCTTATCTAAATAATCTCTTACATCATTATGCAGATTAGAACTATAATATTCGTTAATAGCTCTATATTCTTCAGATACTTTCCTAAATTCTCTAAATTGTTCCGGAAAATATTCTTTAACATCTAAATAAAAATGATAGTCTAACAATGTGTGTATTAAAGTTAATTGACCTAAGTGAGTTTGTGTACCTGGTTTCAGTATCGGTTTCTTAACTATGTATTCATATATTTCTTCTAAGAAATTAGCTAAAGCACACCAATTATCATACTCAACTAAGTCTTCTAAAGTAATTGTATTGGGACATTGTAATAACAAAATTTGTCTTAACATCCTTATATTATGTACTACTATCTCAAAGCGTAAAATATTATATAAATTATTAGTAATATTTTCTTGTTTAGTTTTGTGATAAAATTTCATTCTAAAGTTACTTAAAGCGCAACTTACTTGATAAGGTTTACCTCTATATGGTTTATCTACAGTAAATGGATTTACAGATGTCGATTTATAATATTCGTACCTTGAGATAATATTCATTATATTGAAATTATTAGGCAAATAGATATTTACACCAAATTCAGTATCACCTCCAACTATTATCTCTTTACTTTTTCTTTTTAAAATGGAACATAAGTACTCAACTACTTCTGTAAATTGCTCATATTTAAATACAGTAGAATTAGTATAGTCTAATCCTTGCAGTAATCCATTATAGAATTTATGTAATGAATTTCTAATTCTTAACTTTTGTTGATTCGGATAATAATTAAATCTTAAGTTTCCTAAGTCAAAAGACTCAGATTGGTGTCTATCAATAATAGAATCTTTACTAAGTAATACTTTCAACTCTTCAAATTCTTCTAACGTAAAGTTGAAGACAAATAGCTTAACATTATCGTACATAAATCTTATTTTCTTGCAGTTAAAAATTTATGTATGTCAGATTTTTTTAAGCGGATATTGCCACCGATGCGATAGGTCGGAATTTTATTCTCTCGTCTGTAATTATCTAGTGAGTTTAATGATACCTTGAGTAATTTAGCGGCATCTTCTCTTGTTAGAAATTCTTCTTCTGTAGGAGTCTGGGAATTGATTATATCTTTTTTCAATTCATTTAGCTTTGCAGCTACTGCATTTTCAATAATTTCTTGGAAGTCCTCTTTTGTGAGTTCAGTTATGACCATATTATTTATTTTTATTTTAAATAATTTTTTGGAGTGTTAAGAGTTCTAACACCATGGTCATAATGGCCGGTTTAATGTACAAAAAAAGAAGTTATTACTTTCTTTATTTGTACAGTGCAAAATTTCAAAATATTTATGAAGTAACCAAAAAAATCAGATTAACATTAAGTTATGTCTAATATTTAATATTATAATTAATTAAGATTAAAAAATTAAATAAAATCAGAATAATTAATACATATCAATCAAACTTCTCATAACTTTTAAAATTAAATCTCCATTTCTATCTTTTACTCCAGAGATAATGTTTTCAATGGGAAGATTATTTGCACTTCCGTTCCTATTTATTTCATTATTATAAAATATCGATAATTCTAAAGGTTGATCATTCCTTTTTTCTAGTTTAAAAAAGAATCTATTATTTTCTTCTTTAGATTTTAAACCATTTAATTCTATTATAGGTTTTTGTTCTAATATGCTAATAATTTCATCTAATGAATTTCCATCTTTTTCAATTTTCGCTAGTTGCCAGTACCATATCATATATCTATTCAATCTTCTAATCTGTATTTCATCTAATTTTACTCCATTATCATCAAAACTCCACATAGTTTCAATTGCTATTTTTATTGTATCTAAGAAAAACTTTTTTACTTCTTCTTTAGATATTTCTTTTTCTGTTTTTGAATAGTAACCATATTCATTCATTATAGCATATACGTCTGCCTGGTAGTCAGCAGTTTCTAATACCTTTGAAAAACTCCCTATGTCAACAGATGTTAAATCTGTCAGTTTATGTTTTTTATAATGTACGGCTTCATGAAATAAAAATAAACGAATTGCTTTTTTTATTTCACTATCATTTTTTAATCTTCTGGATATTGAAATGAAAAAATTATCATCTACGTACCACTTGCCTTGTCTCCAATAAAACCCATCATTTACAACTTCTGTTTCAAAGTCAAAAGAATCAGATGCTAGACTAGTTTCATAAATAGCTGGTAAATTAGACCAAAAATTACTAAACATAATATTTGGTTGTAAATCTGTCATTAATCCTTGATACCAAATTCTATTGGTGGACATATCTCTATTGGCTTTACAATAAGCTCTAATGTTAGTTGTTAGCTCTATGTTACAAAGATTTCTTTTTTCATCAGCTAGCTTTTTATCTTCTTCACTAATTTTAGCATCTGCAATAATGTCGCTCTTTATTAAGATGGCTTTAATATATTTTGGACTTTTGGTTCTTGAA
>JANNVS010000146.1:0-1711 GCA_031414515.1 Sphingobacteriales bacterium
ATAATGGCTTATTGATTAATTAAATTATTAAATTTATTCTATAATTATCTAATTCAACAATTAAAAATGACACCAGATTTCTCAAAAGATACAAACGGTATATTGCCTGCAATTATTCAGGACTCGTTAACAGGAAAAGTGTTGATGTTAGGTTTTATGAATGAAGAAAGTTTTGTCAAAACTAAAGAACTGAATAAAGTTACTTTCTTTTCGCGAAGTAAAAAAAGATTGTGGACGAAAGGTGAAGAAAGTGGCAACTTTTTAGAAGTAGTAGAAATAAAATTAGATTGCGATAAAGATACTTTTTTAATAAAAGCAATACCAGTTGGTGCAGTTTGCCATACAGGAAACGATACTTGCTGGAATGAAAAAAACGAAGATGATTTTTCTTTCTTACATGAATTGGAAAAAGTAATAAAGGATAGAAAAGTTAACCCAAAACAAGGTTCTTATACCAATTCTTTATTTGATAAAGGGTTGAATAAAATTGCACAAAAAGTAGGCGAAGAAGCTGTAGAAGTTGTAATAGAAGCTAAAGACAACAATGATGAACTTTTCAAAAATGAAAGTGCAGATTTATTATTTCACTTGTTAGTTCTATTTGCTGAAAAAAATATTTCGTTGAATGAAGTTTTAGATGTGTTGAAAGAAAGGCACAAATAAGCACACTTAAATCCTGTTAATTTATCATTAAAAAAGATTCACTTTGGAACTAAACCAAGTTTGGTATATGTTTTGTATATAACTAAAAGAGTAAAATATGAGTATTTGGAGAGTTTTAATTAGCATATTATTTCCACCATTGGCAGTGTATGATAAAGGTTGCGGAAGCATCGTCATCACATTCATCTTAACCTTAATTGGTTGGGTACCTGGTGTAATTGCAGCGTTGGTAATTTTGAATAATCCAAAGTACGAAGTACGATAGAATATATTTGAGGGTTTTTATGTTTCTACGTTAGCCGTTCTGAGTTCTCAACTCGGAGCGGCGCTTTTTTATGATATAAATTATTGATTTAGTAGTGAGTTTGTCGAACTACTCTTTACGCTTAAATGGTCGAATAATCAACCGCAACGTTCTGTCGTATGTGAAATAATTATATAACCAGCCCAATGTAACAGTAATCTTATTTCTAAAACCAACTAAACTCATTACATGCACAAACAACCATGCTAACCATGCAATAAAACCACCCATTTTTATACCTTGACTTTCCATCACAGCTTTGTTTCTGCCAACTGTTGCCATTGTACCTTTGTCAAAATAATTAAATGCTTTTTGTGGTTTGCCTGCAAATTGTGCAATAATATTCTTCGCTACTAATTCACCTTGTTGTATTGCAACCTGTGCAACCATAGGATGTCCTCTTGGAAATTCTTCTTTTATCATAGAAGCTACATCACCAACTGCATAAATGTTTGCATAATTTTTCAGCTGACAAAATTCATTTATTAAAATTCTATTTCCACCAACAATATTTTCTGTAGATATACCATCAATAGGATTTCCTTTTACACCAGCTGTCCAGATTACGGTTTTGCATTTTATTTTCTTGCCATCAGCAATACTCAATTCATCACCATCATAATCAGTCACCATAGTATTCAACCAAACATTCACTCCAAAATCTTTTACATACTTCAATACTTTCGTTGAATTTTCAGGATGCATCGCGCCGAGTAATCTTTCACCAGACTCAAACAAATGAAT
>JANNVS010000147.1:0-6382 GCA_031414515.1 Sphingobacteriales bacterium
CTTTTACAGTTTGTTGAAACGCGCAAAAAACATTCACCTTATTTATAACAATCAAATTAGCGATAACGCAAGCGAAAAAAGTCGATTTATCCGACAAATACAACACGATTTAGATACTAATGAAAATACGATTAACGAATATATTGCTACGTTTGATGATTCAACTCAACAAATAGTTTTAGAAGTTAAATTACTTCAAATTAAAAAAACAGATGAAATAACAGCTGAACTTCGTAATCGCAAATTTTCACCATCAGCATTAAAAGTTTATATTAAATGTCCTGTTCAGTTTTATTTAAAATATGTAGCTGGAATTGATGAACCAGAAGAATTGTCGGAAGAAATTGACGCTGCTATATTCGGACAAATTTTACATAAAGTATTAGAACTTACTTACCAACCTTATTTAAAAACAAAAATTGATGCTGCTAAAATCTCCTCTTTCACAGAAATAGCTTTTTTAAGAAACAAAATTAAAGAAGCGTGTGATGAATTAAAATTACCGAAAGAAATTACGCAAGGCGGCAATAAATTGCAAATAAAAATTATAGAACGTATTGCGCAAAAAATAATAGAAAACGATGCGACAAATGAATCACTTTTTATTTTACATACAGAAGAAAAGTTTATTTGGTCAACTCTGCAATTAGAAGATGGAACATTTGTAGCTGTTCAAGGTACATTTGACAGAATTGACAAAGTCAGCGAAAAGGCAGTCCGCATTTTAGATTATAAAACAGGCAGCATCGAATTGCCAAAATTTCCAGATATTGATGATGAACAAAGCGTTCAATCATTCTTAGACATACTTTTTATTTTCAAACAAAAAGATTACAGCGCAGCTTTTCAGGGAATTCTGTATGCATTGATGTATTATAAATTATACAACTGCACAGAAATATTTGTTGGCTATCATCATGCAAAAAAAATGAAAGACGGCATTTCCTATTTAAACGAACAACAACCAATTCCGATTGAGTTATTATTGCATTTTGAGATACGCTTATCATTATTAGTAAGTGATATTATTTATAAAGATGTATTCTTTACGCAAACTGAGAACGAAAACGCCTATCAATATTCTATTTATTCAGATTTGCTCGGATTTGAATAAATATCAGACAAAATTTCACTGAATTTCATTATTTTTTATTGTCTCTCAATTTAAATCCTTATTCATTAAACAAAAAAGCAAAACTCATGTTATACGTTCAACATACTAATTGTGAATAAAAAAGTTTTAATAATTGGCGCAGGCTTAGGCAGTTTAGCTACTGCTTTGCGATTAACCACACATGGTTATGAAGTAGAAATTGTTGAAAAATATCATCAAGCTGGCGGTCGTTTGAATCAATTAAAAAAAGATGGTTTTACCTTTGATGTTGGTCCTTCTTTTTTCAGCATGAGTTACGAATTCACAGAATTATTTAACTACTGTAAAATTCCAAATCCATTGCAAATGAATGAACTGAATCCTGTGTATTCAGTATATTTTGCAGGCAAAAAAGAACCTTATTCCATTTATAAAGAACTTGATAAATTAGCACAAGAATTTGCTGATATTGAACCTGATTTTCAAAAGAAAGCAGAAAAATACTTAAAAAGTGCAGGTGCAATTTTTCACGACACGGAACATGTAATCATAAAACGCAATTACGATAATTTGTTTCAGTACGCATTAGCATTAATGACGGTTCCTGTAAAACATTCACCTAAATTAATTCGTTCCATGTGGACAGAGTTAGAACGTCATTTTGATTCTGAACATGTGAAAGTAATATTTTCATTAGTGGCATTTTTTCTCGGCTCCACACCTTTTGATACACCTGCAGTATATAGTTTATTAAATTATACAGAATTAAAACACGATGGCTACTGGAATATCAAAGGCGGAATGTATAAAATAGTGGAAGAAATTCAAAAAATACTAATAAACCGTGGTGTGCAATTCCATTTTAATACGGAAATTGTAAAAATTGTCAAAACTAATAATCAAATAAAATCGTTTATAGATAATAATGGTAAAGAATGGAGCGCTGATATTTTTGTTTGTAATGCAGATGCTGCTTCTTTCCGTGGTAAAATATTAAACAGAGAAAAATTCTCTGAAAAGAAATTAGATAAAATGCATTGGACATTGTCTCCATTTACCATTTATTTGGGTGTAAAAGGAAAAGTTGATAACTTGCAGCATCATAACTATTTTTTAGGAAGTAATTTTAAACAATATGCAGATAATATTTTCAAACTTTCTGTGAATCCTGAGAAGCCATATTACTACGTAACCGCTTCATCAAAATCAAATCCTGATTGTGCGCCAGAAGGTTGTGAAAATATTTTTATACTTTGTCCAGTGCCTGACAGACGTTATAAAAATGACTGGAAAGACAGAGAAGAATTGGCAGATACTATTTTGAAAGATATGAGTGAACGACTAGGTTTTGATTTGATAGCAAACAGAGTTACGCAAACAATCCTAGCACCAGATGACTGGGAAAGTATGTTCAATTTATATCGTGGTTCAGGCTTGGGTTTAGCACATGGTTTAAACCAGGTTGCGGCGATGAGACCGAAAAATAAAGATGAAGAGTTTGACAATCTGTATTATGTTGGCGCAAGCACTGTTCCTGGAACAGGGTTGCCGATTGTGGTGATTGGCTCAAAATTAGTTACAGAAAGAATTTTAAATGATAATAAAAATTAGATGAACGATTTTCAATTATATCAGAACAGTTGCGTAGAATGCAGCAAGCTTATTACAAAAAGATATTCTACTTCTTTCTCATTAGGCATTCGTGTGTTTGATAAAGAATATAGAAATCCGATTTATAGTATTTACGGTTTTGTACGTTTTGCTGATGAAATTGTCGACACGTTTCATCAACATAATAAGAAAGAGTTATTAGCTGATTTCAGAAAAGAAACATTCAAAGCTATTGAACAAAACATCAGCCTGAATCCTATTTTACAGTCGTTTCAGCAAGTTGTAAATGAGTATCAAATCGATTATCAATTGATTACTGATTTTTTAGATTCCATGGAAATGGATTTGCATAAAACTACGTATGAAAGCGAAGCCTTGTACCAGAAATATATTTATGGTTCTGCAGAAGTAGTTGGTTTGATGTGTTTGCAGGTATTTACAAAAGGTGATAAAAACTTTTATAATGAATTAGCACCATACGCAAAAAGCTTAGGTGCTGCCTTTCAAAAAATAAATTTCTTGCGCGATATAAGCAGTGATTTAGAAGAACGTGGAAGGATTTATTTTCCAGGTATTGATTTAACGCGATTTGATGAAATAACCAAACAAGAAATCTTAAAAGAAATTCAAAAAGATTTTGATAATGCGTTAGAAGGTATCCGTCGTTTACCAAATGGTGCAAGACGTGGTGTATATTTAGCGTACATCTATTATTTGCATTTATACAAAAATATTCGCAGCGCATCTATAGAGAAAATTTTAGCAGAACGTATTCGTGTAAGCGACCGACGTAAAGCGTATTTGTTAATGAATACAGTGGTGCGTAATTCTATGAATTTATTATAATAAATGATTGGTGAAGAAAGTAGGAATTATAGGATCAGGTATTGCAGGATTAGCAAGTTCGATACGCATGGCTGCACGAGGTTATAAAGTACATGTTTTTGAAGCAAACTCTTATGCAGGTGGAAAATTATGCGAACTACAAATTGGTGATTACCGTTTTGATGCTGGTCCAAGTTTGTTTACCATGCCAAATTATTTTGAAGACTTGTTTGCTTTGGTAGATAAAAAGTTTTCTGATTATTGTCCATATCAGAAGCTTGACCCAATTACTCATTATTTCTACAGTGATGGCACTAGATTTAATTCGTATGCAGATGTCGAAAAATCTGCACAAGTAATGCAGGAAAAACTCGGAATCAAAAAAGAAATAGTCCTTGAACATTTAAACAATAGCAAAAAAATATTTGAATTAACTGCTGATACTTTTTTGCACCGTTCTATTCATAGTTTTCAAAATATTACTGCATTTGATTTATTAAAAATTGGAACAAGCCTCGGTACGCTGGATTTATTCAACACCATGCATGATACCAATGCTAAGAAATTAAAAAATGAGAAAGCAATTCAATACTTCGACAGGTTTGCTACTTACAATGGTTCCAATCCATTTGAAGCACCTGGAACACTAAATATTATTCCGCACTTAGAACATCATATTGGTGCTTTTTTCCCGAAAGGCGGTATGGTTTCCATTTCGCGTTCGAGTTATAATTTAGCAAAAGAATTAGGTGTTCAATTTCATTTTAATACGAAAGTAAATGAGATTGTGGTAGAAAAAAATAAAGCAACTGGTGTAAAATATAATCAAGTAGAGCGTATAGATAATAAACACATCGATACATCCGAAATTAAGTTTATGCCTTTAGATTTGATCATTAGCAATATGGATGTTGCTTACACCTATCGAAAATTAATGCCAACTCAAAAGCATCCTGAAAAAACATTAAATCAGCCGAGAGCATTGTCGGCAATGGTATTTTATCTTGGCATCAAAAAAGAATTTTCTGAATTAGGCTTACACAATATTTTCTTTTGTAAAAATTATAAAGATGAATTTGATGCATCTTTTAAACGACAAACACTGAATGATGATTTAACGGTGTACATCAATATTTCTTCTAAGTTTGAAAAAAAAGATGCGCCTGAAGGTTGTGAAAATTGGTTTGTTATGATAAACACACCACCACATACAGGACAAGATTGGGACACGTTGATTGCCAATGCAAGAAAGAATATTCTGAAAAAACTAAGTAATGCATTGAATGAAGATATTGAATCCTTAATAGAAGCAGAAGATATTTTAGAGCCGCGCATTATTGAAACAAGAAATCTATCTTGGCAAGGTTCGTTGTATGGAAATAGTTCTAATAATAAATTTGCTGCATTTTTGCGACATGCAAATTTCAGTAATACCATAAAAGGTGTGTACTTTTGTGGTGGCAGTGTCCATCCTGGTGGCGGCATTCCTTTAAGTGTGCTTTCTGCAAAAATTGTAGATGATCTGATACATGAGTAATAAGTGGTTTTACATAAATACATTTAACCTGATAGTAATTTATATTGTTGGTATTTGTGGTGTCGCATTTACAAGCGAAACACATCAGCAATTATTCTTACAATTAACACCGCTAAATTTAATCGTTACTACAATTTTTACTTTGTTGTTTCACTCAGCATGGAATAGAAATTTTATTTTTTCTGGAATCCTAATTTTCTTAGTTGGTTTTTTTATTGAAGTAATTGGCGTAAAAACACATCTTATTTTTGGTAACTATTGGTACGGTAAAACATTAGGATTAAAGCTATTCGAAGTGCCTGTATTAATTGGATTAAACTGGTTTTTGTTAATCTATATCATTGCAACATCCTTCCAAAAAATAAAAAATATCTTTCTATTTGCTTTTCTATGTGCAGCAACAATGACGTTGTTAGATATTTTTATAGAACCAATTGCTGTAAAATTAGATTTTTGGCAATGGCAAAACGGTTTAATTCCAATGCAAAATTATGCAGCATGGTTTATCCTTTCATTTTTATTGTTTTTGTTTTTCAGGAAAGTGAATAAAAATGTAGCTAATCGTTTTTCTGTAATTGTATTAGCCGTACAATTTTTATTCTTTGCTATTTTATATTTACTGTTGAATTAATTCATTTGTATTCAAAACTAAATACTTCAATTAGACTAATTTCTAGTGCTTTTGAAATAGCGTACAATGTACTTGCTGTAACATTTACTTCGCCTCTTTCTATTCTACCAATTTGATTAAAAGAGACATCTGCCGAATATGAAAGTTGCGCTTGAGATATTCCTTTATTTTCTCTAATACTTCTTAGGTGTTTACCTAATACTAATAAAAATTTCTTATTTCTGACATTTATCACGAGTTAAAAGTCACTTAAGAAATAAAAAACATATAACCCATGTATGGTATATTGCTATAATTTTTATATTTTTGTTATAATCAGATTCTCTATATGGATAGATTTCTGAATGAATAATTAATTTTTTAATCAAAAATCAATAAAATGGAAAATCAAACAATTAAGTCTGAATGGTACGATAAGAAATGGCTTGTCGGTTTATTGTGTATTTTATTTTTCCCTGTTGGATTGTATGCTTTGTGGAAAAGCAACACCATTTCAAAAGGATGGAAAATTGGAGTGACTGCTATTATTGCAATATTAGTTATTATCGGGTTTAGTGATGATGGCAAGAACAGTAAAACTGAAAATAGTAATGCTGTAAATTCAGCATCATCTGTTCCTGATCCTGAAATGACACAAGGTCAGAAAGATAGTTTGGCAAAAGTTGAAGCAAAAGCAGAATTAGAA
>JANNVS010000148.1:0-5544 GCA_031414515.1 Sphingobacteriales bacterium
TAGAAATGAAAAAAATGAGGTAGTGGTTTTTGGTTTTAGTATTAATTTTTTTTTATCAGTAAGAAAAAGAGTTGAAATTATTGCTAATAAACCAGGAATAAATGCAATGTAAAATAATGACTTATAATCTTTTGGGTAATAGAATAGATATAAAAGTGCAAAAGCTGGACCCAATACGGCACCTAAGCTATCCATAGAACGGTGGAATCCAAATATTTTTCCTTTGGTAGATTCTGTCGCTTCATCAGATAACATTGCATCTCTGGCACCAGTTCGGATGCCTTTTCCAATACGGTCAATCGTTCTTGCAAAAAAGATCCAAATTGGATAAATGAAAATAGCCATCATTGGTTTTGATAGCGCACTTAATGAATATCCGAGTTGTACAAAGGGTGTACGCTTTCCAGAATTATCTGAAAGTTTTCCGAAATACCCTTTGCTGATCCCAGCAGTGGCTTCTGCTAATCCTTCCAAAATTCCAATAAATATTATAGAAAACCCGATGCTTTCTAAGTAGATGGGCATTATAGGATACAACATTTCACTAGCTGTGTCAGTAAATAAACTAATGAGTGATAATACCCAAATTGTTTTTGTAATTGATTTCAATTTTTTTTAATATATTTTGATGAAATCAGATATTTCAACTATTTCCCTTTGCCTTTCCATAAAATCATTAGGGTATAAATTAATATTTTTATATCCATTAATAAGGAAATATTTTCTATATAGAGTAAGTCATAACGCATGCGTTGTAGCATTTCGGTGACATTAGAAGCGTAACCAAATTTTACCATACCAAGAGAAGTAATACCGGGTTTTACACGTTGTAATAATTGGTATTGAGGTGCTGTTTTTGTTATTTGTTCAATATAAAAAGAACGTTCTGGTCGTGGTCCAACTAAACTCATATCGCCTTTCAATACATTTATCAATTGTGGAAGTTCATCTATTCTGTATTTTCGCATGGTTCTTCCGAATGTTGTAATGCGTTTGTCATTTTCTGAGGATAATTTTGGAATTCCGTTTTCTGCATTTTCTACCATCGAACGAAATTTAATAATTGAAAATAATTTCCCATTTATGCCAACTCTATCTTGTATAAAAAATATATTTCCTTTGGAAGTTTTTTTTATCTTAAATGCAATAATTAATAAAAATGGTGAAAGCAAAATTAATCCAAAAGAAGCAAGAATAAAATCTGCTATTCGTTTTGTTATCTTTTGCCATGGAGACATCAATTCTGTAGGTATTTCAATAAGGTATGAGCCAAAAATACTTTGTGTTTTAAATTTTCCTGAAAGAATATCTAATTCGTCAGGCAAGATTTGAACGGTTTTGCCTTTGTTTAAGAAATAGATAATATAGTTTTCAATCTTTTGAATTGGAATATTTCCAAACGCCAAAATTACATCTTCAAATTTAAAATCTGAAATAGTTGTGTTTTCAGTAAATTCATGCTCACTTTCACTAAGTATTATTTTATTGGTTATTAAGTAGGGTAATTTTATCTTTGAATTTATTATTTCATATTCAATTTTTTCACAATTTTCTTGTGTGCCAATTAATAAAGTTGGAATCAAAATTTTGTCATTGAGTATTTGTGATTTGATAAAATTTAGTACAATTAGCCTAAAAATAACTGTTATAAAAAAATGCAGAATTAAAAAACCAAAAAATAAAAAATAATAATCTTTATATCCTTTAATAAAATCATTTAGCATCAAGCTAAAAAACAGGATAATTCCACCGATAATTGATTGTAAAAATGTTTTGTAAATCTCTGCTAATCGTGACTTCTTTATTATACTGGTATAAGTATTATAGAAAAAGTAATATCCTATCCAGAATAATGGTATTAATATTAATCCATATATAAATTTCTCATCATGTAGTATTTCAGAGATGGATAAAGAAAGATTCTCAATGTAAACTTTTCTAAAAATAAAAAAGCAAAACCACGACATTACTGCTGCAATATAATCAGCTAGTAAGTATAAAGAAATACCTTTATTTGCTTTTTTGCGCATGCATAAAAATACAAATTAAAGTGAAGTAATTAGATATAAGAAAAATGTTATTTGGAATTTTTAATCTATTTAATCTACTAATTAAATCTCAATTCTTAATTCTGAAATCTAAAATTCATTAGGGTTTTTCAATGGCATACCAAATACCAAAGAAATGCATCACACTGCCAATGAGTACAAACAAATGCCATACTGCATGATGATAAGTATAACTTTTCCAAGCATAGAAAATAACACCGAAGAGATAGGCTAGACCACCTAAGAGCATAAAAAGTAATACCTTGTTTGGCGTAAATTCCATTATAGTATTTATTTCAGACAAGCCCAAACAACCCATTACTACATAAATTATAGTTGATATTGTATCGTATTTTCCAGTAAGAAATATTTTTTTAAGTGTACCAATAAGTACAAGACTCCATAATATGATTATAAACCACATTATTTTATGAAAAGGAATAGTTTGCATCAATAATGCAGTATAGGTGCCTGCAATTAAATAGTAAATACTTATATGATCGGCAATTCGAAGAATGTACTTTGTTTTTTGATGCATGATTGCATGATAGATAGTAGAACTTGTGTAAACTGCAAATAATCCAATGGAAAAAAATATTAAACCAATTATTTTATAATTGACCTCATAGTGAGAGGCTTTCACAAATAATATTGGAATTAAAGTTGCAAATGTTATAAATCCTATGCCATGTGTAATAGCATTTGCAATTTCTTTTTTTATTTCGATTTTCATGTGTACTTTTAGAAAGCTAAAGTTAAAGTTTAATGATAGATAAAGTATTAAAAATGTATAAATTACCTATTATCCTATCTTTAATAGTAGGTATCTTTTTTGTGTCGTGCTATCCGTTATCTACTGGTGCTATGAAATGGCGCATCAAATGGGACAAAAAATTACTGGCAAGTAAAAAAGTATTTCTTAATGATACGGTTTTAGTTTCCGAAAAATTACCCAATATTATTTTAATAGTCGCTGATGATTTAGGATTGAATGATGTAAGTTGTTATGGTAATTCAATAGTGCAAACACCAAATATTGATGCATTGGCAAAAGAAGGTGTAAAATGTACAGAAGGTTATGTAACTTCTGCCGTTTGTGCACCTTCACGTTGTGGAATTTTAACAGGTCGCTACCAGCAACGCTGTGGTTTTGAAACACAGGAAACTGAGTATTATCCAACGAATATTATTGAATATTTAACAGGAAAATATGTTGTGCAAAAAGACACTAATTGGGTAGTTGCTACCAAGCCGCATTATCCATACGAATGGCAAATTGCAAAACAAGGAATTCCACCAACAGAAATTACGTTAGCAGAATTATTAAAAAAAAGTAATTACGCAACAGGTGTAGTTGGTAAATGGCATTTAGGACACAACGAAAAAATAAATATTCCAAATAAACGTGGCTTTGATTATCAATATGGTTGCTATGGTGCGTTTACATTATATGCAGAAAGTGAAATTGTAGAAGATATAGTAAATTATAAACGTGCATCTTTTTCAGCAAAATTCCAATGGGACATGGCGCGCAAAGATGCTGCTATGATTTATGAAAACAATAAACAAATTCGCCACGAAAAACAATATTTTACAGATGCGATTCGCGATAAATCAATTCAGTTCATAGAAAACAATAAAGACAAACCATTTTTTTTATACATACCTTTTACTGCACCGCACGAACCATATCAGGCGCAATTAGAATTGTATTCAAAAGAATTTAATTTGGTAAATGATAAAAATAAAGCAGTTTATAATGCTATTATTCGTTCTATGGATAATGCAATTGGTATTATTCAACAAAAATTAAAAGACCTGAATATTGATGAAAACACTATGATAATTTTTTTGAGCGATAATGGTTCGGCATCTTATACAGGTGTAACTAATAACGAACCATTAAAAGGTGGTAAACTTACACAGTTTGAAGGTGGAATCAATATTCCATTTATTTTTAAATGGAAAAATCATTTACCAGAAAATGTTACATATACCAAACCAATTATTTCTCTAGATATTTTTTCAACGGTTGCAGCAATTACAAATTCAGCATTGCCTCATGACAGAGTAATTGACGGTGTAAATTTAATTCCGTTTTTTAAGAATGAAAATAATGAAGGACCACACGATAAATTATTCTGGCGCAACGATCACGTGCATGTTATTCGAAAAGGTGATTATAAGTTAATGTATAGTTCTCGCGATAAATGGAAAGAATTATATAATTTAAAAGATGATAAAAGTGAAAAAAATAATTTGCTACAATCGATGCCTGATAAAGCAGAAGAGTTAGATGTAGATTTGAAAGAATGGGAAAAAACATTGCCAATAAAACCTATGTGGCCACGTCTCACGGATTATCGATTTATAATTGATGGTAAATCGTATTTGTTTCCAACATAAAAAAATAAAATGTCAGAGTTTATTGAGCATATTGGTTTTTATGTAATAGGAAAATATAGAAAAATTTCTCTTTCATTTCCGATAACTATCGGAACATTCTCACTTTCACTTGTATTAATTTCGTGTCAACAAAATGTAAGGAAAATTGATGGAATGATTTTAATTAAAGCAGGAACCTATGAAATGGGTGGCGATAACGAACAAGCACGTGCAGATGAATTTCCGAAACACAAAGTAATTTTAACGTCTTTTTGGATAGATGAAACAGAAGTAACTAATGCACAGTTTATAAAATTTGTAGATGCAACGAACTACATAACAACAGCAGAAAAAGATTTTGAATATAAAGATGAAACAGGAAAAACAGTTTATCAAAAAGCAGGTTCATTAGTATTTAAAAAATTATCGAAAGATGAAGTTGCGAATCCAAATAATTGGTGGCAATATACAGAAGGTGCAAACTGGAAACATCCACAAGGACCAACATCTTCTATAGATGACAAAGATAATTTTCCGGTAGTGCATGTTTCGTGGTACGATGCAGAAGCATATTGTAAATGGAGTGGCAAGCGTTTGCCAACAGAAGCAGAATGGGAATTTGCAGCACGTGGTGGTTTAGTAAATAATATTTATCCATGGAATAACGAGTCTGCAAATGAAGGAAAACAAAAATGTAATATTTGGAATGGAAATTTCCCTTACGAAAATACGTTATCAGATAATTATGAAAGAAGTGCGCCTGTAAAATCATTTGCGCCAAACAATTTAGGTTTATATGATGTAGCTGGAAATGTTTGGGAATGGTGTTATGATACATACGATGCTGATTATTATAATTTTTGTAAATCACGTAGGTTTGAAGATGGAAATAGTTTATTAGATTTACATGAATCAATTAGAAATGATGGACAAACTGAAAAAGTAATGCGTGGTGGTTCTTTTTTGTGTAATGATAGTTATTGTTCAGGTTTCAGAGTTTCAGCAAGAATGAAATCAACAGCAGAAACAAGTTTAGAACACACAGGATTTCGTTGCGCAAAGGATGCAGAATAAAAATGAAAAAAATAGCAATCATATTAATTTTATTGCC
>JANNVS010000149.1:0-6486 GCA_031414515.1 Sphingobacteriales bacterium
TTATCAATCGCATCAGATGCGCGATAGCAAGAACTTTGCAATGCATAAATACGCGTTGCCATTTCTGCAATTTTATATTGTATAGCACCAAAAGTTGCAATAGGAACTTTAAATTGTTGACGTTCCAACGCATAATTTGCAGATTGTTCTAATGCTACTTTTGAACCGCCTAAAACACCAGCTGCTAACTTATAGCGACCAACATTTAAGATATTGAATGCAATTAAATGCCCCTTTCCTATTTCTCCTAATAAATTTTCTTTCGGCACTTTAACGTTTTCTAAGAATACTTGTCTTGTAGAGGAACCTTTAATACCCATTTTTGCTTCTTCAGCACCTAAAGAAAATCCTTCTAAATTTCTATCGATAATTAAAGCAGAAAATTTATCGCCATCTATTTGGCAAAACACGATGTAAACATCAGCAAAACCTGCATTGGTAATCCACATTTTTTGTCCGTTTACAACGTAATGTGTTCCTTCCGCATTTAAGATAGCTGTTGTTTTTGCGCCTAATGCGTCAGAGCCAGAACCTGGTTCTGTTAAACAATAAGATGCTTTTAATTCGCCAGTTGCTAATTTTGGTAAGTAGTGTTTTCTTTGTTGTTCGTTTCCGAAATAAACAATTGGCAATGTACCAATACCAATATGCGCACCTACTGATAATGAAAATGAACTTGCGCGTGCCATATATTCTACCAACAATGAATTGGTGTTAAAATCTTTGCCCATTCCACCGTATTCTTCAGGAATAGCTAAGCCTAATAAGCCTAATTCACCTGCTTTTAATAGTAAAGATTCTGTTAAACCAGGTTCTTGTTTTTCAATTTTATCATACACAGGAATAATTTCAGAATCAATAAATGATGTGACAGTATCTATTATCATTAGTTGTTCTTCGTTCAGATCTTCGGGTGTGAACGTATCGTTATAGTTCATTTCTTTTACTAAGAATTCTCCGCCTTTTAGAAGATTTTTAACTTCAGTTAATGTTTCACTCATGTTGCTTATTTTTAGAATTATATTATTAAAAACTTTATTAAATAAAATTACAATGCATGCATTGAATTAACAACTATTTGAGCAAAAGGTTGAGTTAAGTATATGTTATGATTTTTTTTAACTAGTACTTTGTTAAAATTTTAAAATTTTATTTACTTTTACATTTGTAAGTTAATTTGAAAAGTATTAAAAACCATTCTTACTATGGCATCTTATAAACGCATTCCTTTGAAACCGTTTCCAAATGGTTGGTATGTAGTAGCTCATTCAACCGAAATAAAAGAAAGCCAGATTATTACTAAACGGTTTGGAGGAAAAGATATTTTATTATTCAGAACAGAAAACGGAAAACTAGCCATTACAGAACCTTATTGTCCTCATATGGGCGGACATTTAGGGCATGGTGGCGTTATTGATGGTGAAAGTATTAAATGTCCTTTTCACCATTTTTGTTATGATACAAAAGGTGATTGTACGGCAACTGGTTATGGTACAAAACCATCTTCTAAATTAAAATTGCCTACCTATTTTTCTGATGAGAAGAACGATTTAATATTAATTTGGTTTGATGAAAAGAACAATGCACCTACTTGGTTTATTCCTCAAGAAGATTGGACGGGTTGGTCAAAAGTCCTTTTTGCAGAATTTGATTTTAATTCTCATCCTCAGGAAACCACAGAAAACAGTGTAGATATTGGTCACTTTTCTATTGTTCATGGCTACACTGGTGTAGAAACTTTATATGAAATGGAAGCACATGATCATTATCTGTATGCCAAATATGCGATGAAAAGAATAGCGGATTTTGTTGGAAAGAAAAAAAATATTCGTACTGAATTTAATGTCCATGTCCATGGTTTAGGATATTCATTCGTTGATACAGATGTTGATGAATTAGCAATGAATACACGTCACTTTGTATTGCCTACACCTACAGAAATAGGAAAACTGAAATTGCGTATAGGTGTAAGTGTAAAAGAATTAAGAGATAGAGGAAAAATATCTCCTTTATTAAAATTAATTCCAAATAAATTGGCGACAAATTTAGTTTTAAAAGGTGCTTACAAAGGGTATGTGCATGATGTAAGTATGGACTTTAAAATATGGGAAAATAAAATCTATATTGACCCGCCAATTTTGGCTAAAGGCGATGGTCCAATTGCACAATATCGGATGTGGGCACAACAATTTTATTACGATGATTCGTTACAGCCAAATTATGTGCCTCAAGAAATAGTTTAAGCTAATTTGCAAATAAAAATTCTAATCTTGCTTATTTGTTAGTAGATACATCACTGCCATCCTTATAGCTACGCCATTTTCTACTTGATCTAAAATGATAGAATGTTCGCTATCTGCAACGTCACTGGTAATCTCCACACCTCTATTAATTGGGCCTGGATGCATAATGACAATCTCTTTGTCTAATTTTTCAAGACGCTGTTTATTAACACCAAAGTACAATGCATATTCACGAAGTGAAGGAAAGTATTTTGTGTTTTGTCGCTCTAATTGTATGCGCAAAATATTTGCCACATCGCACCATTGCAAGGTTTCATCAATATTGTGAGAAATATTGACACCAAGTTTTTCTATGTGTTTAGGAATTAAAGTTGATGGACCACACAAGGTAACTTCTGCTCCTAATTTTTTGAGACAAAATATATTCGACAATGCTACACGTGAGTGCATGATATCGCCGATGATAGCTATTTTTTTTCCGTTTAAATTTCCAATTTTTTCAATCATAGAATAGGCATCTAATAATGCCTGAGTTGGATGTTCATGTGTGCCATCACCAGCATTTACAATGTGTGCATCTATTCTTTCAGATAAATAATGTGCTGCGCCAGGACTGGAATGTCTCATCACTATCATATCAACTTTCATAGATAATATATTATTTACAGTATCTAATAAAGTCTCTCCTTTTTTTACAGAAGAAGAAGAAGAAGAAAAATTAATAATATCTGCTGATAAACGTCTTTGTGCTAACTCAAATGAGATGCGAGTACGAGTAGAATTCTCAAAAAATAAATTAGCAATGGTAATATCTCTAAGTGTAGGAACTTTTTTTATTGGACGATTAATAATTTCTTTAAACTGAGTAGCTGTTTGCAAAATTAACTGAATGTCATCTACTGTTAAATGCTCAATCCCTATAACATGCTTTGAACTTAGTTGACTCATAATTTGCTTTACAGTTAAATCATTTACTTTATAAACACAGCTTTATTCTCTTCATTTTTAGTTTTTGCCCAATGAACTTCAACATCTACTTTTTCTATCGTATCTACGATGTTTCCAACAAAATCCGGATGTATAGGAAGCTCTCTATTAAACCGTCTGTCAATCAATACCAACAACTCAATTTTCAATGGTCTTCCGAATGACATTAGTGCATCCATGGCTGCACGAATAGTTCTTCCTGTATACAAAACGTCATCTATAAGTAAAACATTTTTCTCTTCTATATGAAAATCAATTTCAGTTACTTTTGCATTTAAAGATTTACCTCTGCGAAAATCATCACGATGGAAAGTAGTATCTATCTTTCCATATGGAATAATAGTACCAGTCAATTCCTGAACTTTTTGATGTATTTTTTCTGCTAATAAAACACCTCTTGGTTGTACGCCAATAATTACTGTATTTTGAAAATTAATGGATTCGATAACTTCTCTACTCAGTCTTTCTATAGTGAGCTGAATTTGATTGCCGTTTAAAAGAATGGTTTCCGACATTGATGTAAAGTTATGAAATATTTTTCGAAAGGAATTAATAACTCTAATTTTTATTACATTTGAATACTATAAAACATACAATATACTATTATAGGTATAGTTTTTGAATCTATAGCAGGATTTTTTCATTTACTCTTTTTTTTGTTGGAAAGTATTCTTTGGATGAATCCTAAAGTACATTTGGCTTTTGGAATTAAAATTTAGAAGAAGCAGAAAAGTTTAGACTTTCATTTTTTAATCAAGGATTTTATAATCTTTTTTTAGCCATAGGCGTCTTTCTTGGTGTTTATTTCTTACAAACAGAAAATAATATAGTTGGCACAACACTTATTATTTTATTGCACTAGCATGCTTGCCGCATCCTTAGTTCTATTTGTTTCAAAACCTGGCATGCTTCGTGGTGTTTTTATTCAAGGGTTGTGTCCTTTGATAGCGATACTCTGTTATTGGTTTTGTAAGTAATTACTTCATTGAAATAATCTATTTGATTAATCTCAGAAATTAACTTTAAATAAAAGTCAAAATCGTTAGAATAAAGTTATACATCTTGATAACTTTTTCAATTATCATTTACGACTTATCGCTAAGGTCTTGTAAATTTACACATGCATTCTAAAATTCTCATTTTTGACTTTGGTTCCCAGTATACTCAATTAATTGCCAGAAGAATCCGTGAGTTGAATGTATATTGCGAAATCCATCCATATAATCATTTAGCTGTCCTCGAAAATGGAAATTTCAATGGTATTATACTTTCTGGCTCTCCATTTTCAGTTCTACAAGAAGATGCTTTACAGTTTCCAATAAATAATATCATTGAAAAATACCAATTGCCTTTATTAGGAGTTTGCTATGGTGCACAATATATAGCACATGTTTTTGATGGAAAAGTTGAACGTTCTTCTAAAAGAGAATATGGCAGAGCACATTTAGATTTTATAGAACCTACGAATAAATTATTTAAAAACGTACCACCTAAATCACAGGTGTGGATGAGTCATGGTGATTCTGTTTTAGAACTTCCTCCACATTTTGAACTACTTGCAACTACTGATTCCATTCCAGTGGCTGCATTTAAACAAAAAGATAAAGAAGTTTATGCAATTCAATTTCATCCTGAAGTAACACATAGTCTAGACGGCAAGACATTGTTGAAAAATTTTGTGGTAGATATATGTGGTTGTAAGCAAGATTGGACACCTTTGTCATTCATAGAAGAAACCGTAATTGATATCAGAAATCAAATAGGAAAAGATAATGTTGTACTTGGACTTTCTGGTGGTGTTGATTCAAGTGTTGCTGCACTTTTACTACATAAAGCAATTGATAATCAATTATTTTGCATTTTTGTAAACAATGGTCTATTGCGTTTTGAGGAGTTTGAAAGTGTTTTAGATTCTTATAAACATTTAGGTTTAAATGTAATTGGTGTAAATGCATCTGATAAATTTTATGATGGACTTAAAGGAATTTCCGAACCTGAAGCCAAAAGAAAAGCTATTGGAAAAGTATTTATAGATGTTTTTCAGGAGGAAGCTCACAAATTAGAAAATGTAAAGTGGCTTGGGCAAGGCACAATTTATCCGGATGTAATAGAATCCATATCGGTTCATGGTCCTTCTGCTAAGATAAAATCACATCATAATGTAGGTGGATTACCTGAAACCATGCATTTAAAAATAATCGAACCGTTGAACAGACTCTTCAAAGATGAAGTGCGACGTATTGGAAAAGCATTGGAATTACCTGAAAATATACTAAACAGGCATCCGTTTCCTGGTCCTGGTTTAGGAATTCGTATTTTAGGCGACGTAACGGCTGAAAAAGTAGCGATTTTGCAAAAAGCAGACCATATTTTTATTGAAAGTTTGAAACGAGAAGGGCTTTACAATGAAGTATGGCAAGCAGGTGTAATGTATTTACCAGTGCAAAGTGTTGGTGTGATGGGTGATGAAAGAACTTATGAAAATGTCGTAGCTTTGCGCGCTGTCTCTAGTTTAGATGGCATGACAGCCGACTGGTGTCATCTTCCTTATGAGTTTTTGGCACGAGTTTCGAATGATATTATTAATAATGTAAAAGGTATAAATAGAGTTGTATATGACATTAGTTCAAAGCCACCGGCGACTATTGAATGGGAATAATATATTAATTATTTATTTTATAATTTTTGGAATTTTCTCTTGTGCCGCACAAAAAAATAAGATTACAAAAAAAGTGGAAATTGTTCCTATTCAAACTAATGTTATTAAAGTTGAACCTTCATTTTCCAATTCTTCTATGAATAATGAGGATTCTATTTTAAAGAAAACAGAAATTTTTGATTTAGACAATAGCTTCAATAAAGACAATTTAACTAATTATAATACAAATACTTCAGTAAATATTTCAAACAAGACGAATAATGATCCAAACAGAATATACACCATTGCTGTAATCTTACCTTTTTTCTTAGATCAGATTACTTTAGGTCAATATATCGAAGATTCTACAAAGCAATTAAATCTAGATTCTAAGAATGCAATGGAGTTTTATTTAGGCTGCCAAATGGCACGTGAAAGATTTGTAAGTGAAAACCTAAACATAAATGTTTACTTTTTAGATGATAAGAATGATTCAAACACAACCGTTTCTCTATTTAATCTAAAACCTTTTCCTAATGTAGATTATATCATTGGTCCTTTATATAACAAAAACTTATCAATTGCATCCAATTTCGCAAAAAAAAATCAAACTCCATT
>JANNVS010000150.1:0-3041 GCA_031414515.1 Sphingobacteriales bacterium
GTAGAATATTGTAATAAATGAATGGTGTCAGGATTGAACATGTGTGCTTCACCACGGCGTTTCCATTGGTAGTTACCACCAACTTCTAATCGTTGGTCAGCATTTTCAATATCAGGAAATGCTAAGATATGTCGTTTCAACACTTCTTTTGCAATTTCATCAAAACCCATTCCATCTAAACGTGAAATTGAACCAGTGAAACATTTTTCTACTACTTTTTTACTTAAACCAACAATCTCAAAAATTTGTGAACCATGATAGGATTGATGTGTAGAAATTCCCATTTTAGAAAACACTTTCAGCAAACCATTACTAGATGCTTTGATGAAATTTTCAACTAATTTTTCGTCTTTTTTATTTAAGTGTTTTAATTTTTCTTTATTTAAATCATAGATAGTCTGGTATGCTAAATATGGATTGATAGAAGTTGCACCATAGCCAATATGAGTAGCCATATGATGTACTTCACGTATATCGCCACTTTCAACAACTAACGAACAATCGATACGTGTTTTAGTTCGAATTAAATGATGATGTATAGCACCTGTTGCTAGCAAAGATGGTATTGGCGCAAAATCTTTATTAACACCTTTATCAGAAATAATAAGAATGTTATTGCCGTTTGCTACTGCATTTTCTGCTTCTTTGCAAATACGTTCGATACCACGTTCCAATGCACCTTTTTTACCACTTGATGTAAACAATGCCTGTATTGTAATGACTTTAAAATCAGGATGATTGATGTATCGTAATTTTGAAATATCGTGATTAGATAAAATTGGCTGACGAATCGCAATTTGTTTGCAATGATTCTCTGTTGTAGTTAAAATCGAACTTGCGCCACCTAATGCTGCAAATGTACTCATCACCATACGTTCTCTAATCGGATCTATTGGTGGATTAGTAACTTGTGCAAAGAGCTGTTTAAAATAGTTGGATAAGTTTTGCGATTGGTCTGATAAAACTGCTAATGGCGTATCTGTGCCCATAGAACCTAATGGTTCGTACGCTGTTTCTGCCATTGGTGTGATAATGGTTTTTACGTCTTCACTCGTATAACCAAATGCTAATTGCTGTTGCAATAATTCTTTGTGTGATAACTTATCTTCTTTGATAACAGATTTTGGTAAATCAGAAAAAGTAATTTTATGTTTATTCAACCATTCGCGATACGGATATTGCGAACAGATATTTTTTTTCAATTCATCATCAGAAATAATTCTGCCTTCTTCCATGTTGATGATAAACATTTTTCCCGGTTGCAATCTTCCTTTCTGAATAACTTTCTCTTCTTCGGTCGGTAATGCGCCAGCTTCTGATGACATTACTACGCGACCATCATTATATACTACAAAACGCGAAGGACGCAAACCGTTTCTATCTAAAGTAGCACCAATAATTTTTCCGTCCGTAAAACAAATAGAAGCAGGTCCGTCCCAAGGTTCCATTAAACAATCGTGATATTCATAGAAAGCACGTTTCCAATCTTCCATTTGGTCATTGTCTTGCCAAGCTTCTGGAATCAACATCATAATTGCATGTGGCAACGAACGACCAGCTAAATATAGTAGTTCGATGACATTATCTAAAGAAGCAGAATCAGATTGATCGCGATAACAGATTGGCATAAACATGTCTATCTCTTCTTTTGTAAACACATCGCATTCTAATAAATGCTCACGCGTGCGCATCCAATTTAAGTTGCCTTGCAATGTATTGATTTCACCATTGTGTGCAATGTATCTGAATGGTTGCGCTAAACGCCAACGCGGAAATGTATTAGTAGAAAAACGTGAATGTACAATTGCCAAAGCAGATGTTACGCTTTCATCATTTAATTCAGGATAATATTTACGAACCTGATGTGTAGTCAATTGTCCTTTATATATAACAGTATGACAAGAAAGATTGGTATAATAAAATGAATCTTTTCCACCTAAAATATAATTGATTTCTCGAACTGTGTGTGCTCGTAAAATATAAAGCTTACGTTCGAGTTCAATATCTTCTTTAAAATCAAATTCTGGTTTAATGAATAGTTGTTCGATAACAGGTTCTGCAGATTTCGCAGTTGGTCCGATTGGTGAATTATCTGTTGTAATTTTTCTATAACCAAGAATGGTAAAATTTAATTTCTTTGCGGTTTGCTCAATAAATACTTTGCATTCATTTCGTTTTGTTTCATCTTGCGGAAAGAAAATAAAACCCGTGCCATATTTACCTAAGGCAGGCAACTCAACATTTAATTTATTGACTTCATTTTTATAATAATCATGTGGAATTTGCAACAGAATACCTGCACCATCACCAGTGTTTTCTTCGCAACCGCAAGCACCACGATGTTCCATGTTTTCAAGCATGGTAAGCGCATCACGTATAATACGATGTGATTTCTCGCCTTTTAAATGTGCTACAAAGCCAATTCCACAGGCATCTTTTTCCATTTCAGACAGATATAAACCTTTATGTTCGTTTGTAACACTCATACTTATAACAACAATTTTTATTGAAACACTGTAAACAGAATGGTTATTTGTATTCCAGACTGTTTTATAATATTAGCAAGAAACTTCCTTTTAGTCGACATCCATCCTTTTAAGAAAATCTTAAGCATTAAAAATTGTCTTAACAATTCAGTTATAAACGACAAAGGTAAAGTAAATAATATAATGTTATAAATATAAATATGTGTATTATTTTACAATATATTCAATGTTTATTCTATTTTAAGTAAAAATTATTAAACTATTTTCAGTATAATATATCATTTATGAAGCCTATACTTGTAAAATAATATTTATAACCAATTAAAATTTTACGAAATGAGAAAAATGATTTTAAGTTCAATTGTATGTTTTCTACCATTTATGCATTCCATTTTTGCTCAGACTGATGCAGAAAGAATGAAACTTTTAGAAGAAAGGGTAGAGGCTTTAACTAAATTGATAGGCACAGATGCAGAAGAAGATACTTTGGCTCATCATCCAGGAGTTATAAAAAAGAGTTTAACTGAAAAATATGATGAGAAATTAGAAAAGTTC
>JANNVS010000151.1:0-7466 GCA_031414515.1 Sphingobacteriales bacterium
AAGAAGAATTTACATTTCTATATTACAACGGAATATTTCCGTGTTTTTTCTTAGGTGTCTGTACTACCTTATTTTCTAGCATCTGGAATGCTTTAATTAATTTTATTCTTGTTTCTTCTGGCTTAATCACTTCATCAATAAAACCTCGTTCGGCAGCACGATAAGGATTGGCAAACATTTCAGTATATTCTTCAATTTTCTCTTGCAATTTTTGTTCAGGATATGCAGCTGTTTTTATTTCATTTTTGAAGATGATTTCTGCTGCACCTTTTGGACCCATTACGGCAATTTCTGCTGTTGGCCACGCAAAGTTCATATCAGCACCTATGTGCTTGGAATTCATTACATCATATGCGCCACCATATGCTTTGCGTGTAATTACAGTAACTTTTGGAACGGTTGCTTCACTCAACGCATACAATAATTTTGCGCCATTTACAATAATACCATGCCATTCCTGATCTGTGCCAGGCAAAAACCCAGGAACATCAACTAGTACTAATAATGGAATATTAAACGCATCGCAAAAACGTGTAAAACGTGCACCTTTCCTACTACTATTTATATCTAAAACACCAGCTAAATAGGCAGGTTGATTGGCAACAATACCAATACTTCTACCAGCAATTCGTGCAAAGCCAACAACTAAATTTTCTGCAAATAATTTATGTACTTCAAAAAAAGAATTTTCATCCGTTATATGTGCAATCACATCTCTTATATCATATGGTTGATTTGGATTTGTTGGTAAAATTGTTTTTAGTGATTCTCTTGTTTCTGAACCTGTTGTTTCATATGGATAATTTGGTGCAGATTCTTCGCAATTTTGTGGCAAATAACTTAATAATTGTTTTACCTGATTAATGCATTCTACTTCATTTTTCGCTATAAAATGTGTTACGCCACTTTTAGTAGCATGTGTAATCGCACCACCTAATTCTTCAGAAGTGACTTCTTCGTGTGTTACCGTTTTTACTACGCTTGGTCCAGTAACAAACATGTATGAAGTATTTTCAACCATCAAAGTAAAATCTGTCATTGCTGGTGAATAAACAGCACCACCAGCACACGGACCCATAACAGCTGAAATCTGTGGAACAGCGCCTGAAAATTGAACATTGCGATGAAATATATCTGCATAACCACCAAGAGAAACTACACCTTCTTGTATTCGTGCACCACCAGAATCATTTAACCCAATAACTGGTGCGCCAGTCTTGGCAGCCAAATCCATTATTTTACAAATTTTTTCAGCGTGTGTTTCAGAAAGTGAACCACCAAATACTGTAAAATCTTGAGAGAAAACATATACTAAACGACCATGTATTTTACCATAACCTGTAACAACACCATCACCGAGATATTTTTCTTTATCAATTCCAAAATCTGTTGAACGGTGTGTAATCAACATACCCAATTCTTCAAAACTACCTGTATCTAATAGTAATTCCAAGCGTTCGCGTGCGGTGAGTTTGCCTTTTTTGTGTTGGTCTTCGATACGTTTTTGTCCACCACCTAATAATGCTTCGTGATTTTTTTGTTCTAATATCTGCAATTTTTGTTCGTGCGTCATAGTTACAAATATACAAATTTGTCCTGATTGTAATACTTGTAAAAGCGGATTTATTCTTTCAGATCTATGCTCTGAAGAATTAATTTTGCAGCTTTTTCGGAAGCACCTTTGTCACCTATTTTATTAATTAGAGAATTGTAGAATTGATGAGTTGGGGAATTAAGAAGTTTATTTAATTCAACGGATATTCTTTCAGTAGTACAATCATGCTGTAGCAATTCATCTACAATATTTTCATTTGCAATAAGATTTGGTAATGAGATGAAGTTTACTTTTGCCAGTCGTTTTCCAATTTGATAATTCAACCAAGATGTTTTATAAACAACAACTTGTGGTACATTAAACAAGGCGGTTTCTAAAGTAGCTGTGCCGCTGCAAACAACAGCTGCTTTCACATTTTGCAACACCTCATAGGTTATATCAAAAACAATAGAAACATTTCTTGGAAGTGCAGTTGGATATAATTCTTTTAATCTTAAAATACCTGTAATGATAAATTGTTCGTTTGGAAAATTATTTGCTATTTCTATCATTAATGGCAATAATAATTTTATTTCCTGTTGCCTGCTTCCAGGTAAGAGTGCAATTGATGTTTTATTTGATTCAACAGATTCCTCACTACGTTCAGGATGAGGATTAAACTCAACTACATCAAGTAAAGGATGGCCAACAAAATATGCGTTTTTATAATTATTCTTTTCATAAAAGAATTTTTCAAATGGTAAAATACACAACATTAAGTCGACATATTTCTTAATTATTTCAACTCGACTTTCTTTCCATGCCCAAATTTGTGGTGAAATATAATAAACAACTTTAAAGCCTTTCCCTTTACACCATTTCGCCATTCGCAAATTAAACCCTGGATAATCAATTAAAATAATTACATCAGGTTTTATCAGTAAAATATTTTTCTTAATTTCCAAAAAATTATTTCGAATCGTGCGGATGTTTCTTAGCACTTCATAAAAACCCATGAATGCTAATCGTTCTAAGCCAAAAAGTATATCTACTTTTGATGATCTCATTGAATCACCACCAACGCCATTAAATAATGCACTTTTGTCTAATTTATAAAGTTCTTTAACCAAACTTCCACCGTGTAAATCTCCTGATGCTTCTCCTGCTATAATATAATATTTCATATTTTAGTGGTAAGATATGAGTTTGATTAAAAGTAATTAGAATAGATATTTTATTGCAAACATAGCTACAATATATAAGATGGATGCAAAAAATATTCCTTTACAGAGGTTAAATTTCTTTACTAAATTAAATAAGAAAAAAAAAGGTAAGTTTATAAAAACACATACTTTTATAAAAGATGGCAGCACTGCTAAATCACGTGCGCTTACAATATATTCATTCCAAGATAAGTAATCAAATTTTATTTCTCGATAGGCAATGAACATTACCAACGGCAAGATTAATCCTAAAATAAAACCAATTATTGTTTGGTCAATTTTATCTAAATATTTATGAGATGTATTTTCCTTATTCATGTAAATTCCAATTTTGGTTGATGTAAGAAATAGCGTGGTGATGAGTCAAATCAAATTGAACAGGAACGATTGAAACATATCCATTTTCCAATGCCCAAACATCGGTATCTTCTCCTTGATCATGATTGACAAATTTACCTGTTAGCCAATAATAGTTCTTTCCATTTGGATCTTGTCGTTCATCAAATTCTTCTTCCCATTTTGCATTGGCTTGTCTACAAATTTTCATTCCTTTTATATCTTTAAAAGACAACTTAGGAAAATTTACATTTAATAAAGCATCTTTTGGTAAACCTGCATTCATCATATTCCTAACAATTTTCTCAATATAAATCTGAGCTGCTGAAAAGTCAGCATCAAAAGAAAAATCTAACAACGAAAATCCGATTGCTGGTATGCCATCTATGGCAGCTTCCATTGCTGCAGACATAGTACCAGAATAAATTACATTTATAGATGCATTAGAGCCGTGATTAATACCAGATACACATAAATCAGGTTTGCGATGTAAAATTTTATCAATTGCAATCTTAACACAGTCTACTGGTGTACCTGAACACTGATAAGAAGGAATATCTCCAAAAACATTTACCTTTTGTAAACGTAGTGGATCATGAATTGTAATTGCATGACCCATTCCTGATTGTGGGCTATCAGGAGCCACTACAGTAACATCACCAAATTTTGTCATAACCTCTACTAATGCTTTTATTCCTGGTGAAATAATTCCGTCATCATTGGTTACTAAAATAACAGGTCTACTCATGGTACAAATGTACAAATTTAGACAATAGAGTTTAGTAATAAAAAACAAGTTTTTAAATTTTTATTTTATCATGTAAAATTCTTCTGTTTTTTATGTAGGTTTGAAGTAATGAGTTTAAAAGTAAAAAATATACTCTTAGTTTTACTATTACTACTTGTAACAATTCTTTCAATAAAATTATTGTTAAATAGAATTGTCTCGAAAAGAGATCATTCTAAATCAGATAGTACAATAGTCGTTCAGCGAATACAAAAAGTATTAAAATTAGTGGCTGTGGAAGCTAATTTTTCTGAACTGCTAAAATATTCTGATTTTGATTATGTAGATATTCCTGGCTTCAGAAAAGACGCACTTATAAATGTGGTTGCCAAAGTCTCAATTGGCTATAATATGGAAAATATGAAAATTACAACGAACGAAAAGACTAGAATAATTACCATTCAAAAAATGCCCAAACCAGAAATATTGTCTATAGATACAGATATAAAATTTGAAAATATAAATGAAGGAATTTTTAATAGTTTTAATGAATTAGAATTAAGCAAATTGAATAGTTTAGCAAAAGAAAAAATACGCCAAAAAGCACTGAGCACTGAACTTATAAGACAAGCAGACGAACAGAAAAATGAGTTATTCGATTTAGTATTTTATATGGCAAAAAATAATGGTTATAGCGTTATTGTTGAAGGAATTTTATTGAAGCCTATAATAAGTGGCAATTGATAGTTGTATCACAATTTTAGTATCGACTAAATTAAATATATATTTATATTAAAAGATGGAAATAAGTATTATCATAACCATTGGGATTATTTTATTGGTCATTGGATTAGTGAGTTGTGTCCTGCCACCCTTACCAGGCCCACTAATAGCCTATATCTCCTTGTTATTAGCTTATTATGGAATTGATAAAAAATCAAATCTACCATTATGGTTACTTATTACATATGCCGTAATTATAGTAATAATATTAATTATGGATAATTTCATTCCAGTTTGGAGCACTAAAAAATTTGGAGGTACAAAAGCTGGTATACGTGGTAGTTTTATTGGAATTGTAATAGGAATTATACTATCACCTTTTGGTGGAATTTCAATAATCATTTGTCCATTTTTAGGAGCGATGATAGGTGAATTAATAGCAGGTCAAAACATTAACATAGCAATAAAATCTGGTATAGGTTCATTTATTGGCTTTTTACTAACGAGTGGAATTAAAATAATTTTAGTGTTAATGATTTGCTATCATTTCTTTAAAACTGTTTTTTAAAAGTTGCAAAATTGGATAAACTAAAAAATTTATATTTAATCAGATTGTTTAAAGAAAATAAAATAGTATTCTGTTTTGTATTGCTATTTATATTCTTTCAACAATATTTTTACTTAAAAGATAATAGCACATTTCCTTGGTTTGTTTGGAGCATGTATTCGCATGAAGAATATTATCCGGAAATGGCTAAACAAACAGAACTATTTATCAATGGCAAGAGATTTGATATTTCTTCAATTCCAATTTGGCAGGAAGCCACTGTAATGCATACATTCGAGAAATATATACAAATTAAAAAAAATAATTATATTGACCCGATGAAATCTATAGTAATCAAAAGAATTTCAAACTTATCTTCTTTTTCTCAAAATTATATATCCAGCCAAATTGAAAATAAAAAAACAGCTGTCATAAGATATCCAGTTTGGATTTTAAGCTACTTAGAGAAATACGTCTATAAAGATAAAATAAAGACTATTGAATTTAAAGAAGTAAAATATAATTATCGTGATAATATATTTACAAAATCAGATTCTTCGCAAACACTTTTAAAAATAATAGCTTGATAAAAATAGCATCAACTATTTCTATAAATAAATATGCTAAAATATTATTTTTATACTTTTTAATTTTATATGTCTATCGGATAAATAGTCATACATTATTGATAAGCACGTTTAATCAGCCAATAAAATGTCCTGATACAGACTATACTTTTTGGTTATCACATTTACTACAATTTCCAGATTATATAATTACACACTATTGGTTATGCTGGACAATAGATATAGGTGTAGTGTTACTAATTATTGGTTGTATTCTCTTTAATAAATCAAGATATATCTTTTCAATTTTATTGTTTATTATATTTTTTATTCAGCGTATTACTATTGAATCCTATTCTTGTTCACATACAAAAAGTATTAGTTGTTTATTTATTGCACTATTACCTTTCTGTTTCAAAAAAGAGAAGAACATAGAATTAATGATTGAATTTGGCAGGTATTTTTTAATTTATATCTTGCTGATTTCCGCCTATCATAAATATCATTACGGAGCACTTTTAAATTTTAATAATTTTTCAAATGTATTGATACATCAGCATGTTGATTTGGCAACATTGAATCTAACACATATTAGTTATAGAATCGCTTCCTATTTAATAAAAAATCCATGCATTGCAACTTTTTCGTTTTATACATTATTTATAACTCAAGTAAGTTTTATAGTTGGAATCTTAACCAAAAGATTTGACAGAATATTATTTATATTATTAATCGGATTTGCAATTGCAACTTATCTCATCATGAGAATTTACAATTTTGATATAACTGTTCTTGGGTTAACTTTATTGTATTTTTCCAATAGCAAAAACAAAGTGTAATAGATATTTTACACAGTTTAAAATAATTTTTATCACTTCTTTAACAAGAATAGAAAGTTAAAAAGTAAAACAAATTGTAATTTAGCAAATTCCATTTAAAAAAAACAAGCAATGCCTGTATTGGATTTTGATAAATTTAAAGAAGACTTTAGTCTGAATAACCATAGGATAAGAGTATTTACACAACCATTTTTCGGCACCCTAATAATTGCTGTTGGTTTATTCATTCTATACAAACTTAATCAATACGTTGACCCTTGGGTTACCTGGAGGCAAGCACTTGGAAATGCTACACATTTCTGTGAAATGAATCGATTTGATCAACTCATAGTACAACCTTCCAATACCTGGTCAAATTTAGGTTTTATTATTGTCGGAATAATTTTTATTAGTATTGCAAAAAACGATCACAAGTATGAACATAGAAAGAACGTAAAAAATCTACTCGCTAAATTTCCAGGATTCTCTTACCTACTTGGACTTTCTGTTTTATATATGGGATTTGGTAGTTTTATGTATCATGCTACTTTGACTTATTTTTTTCAGAAAATAGATCAAACAGGCATGTATTTTATTTTAATAGCATGTATATCTTATGTATTATTTAAACTCTTTCCGCAAATAAAGTTTCGAGGAGAATTGTATGTTTCCAACAAATTTTTTATTGCATCTGCAATTGTACTACAATTACTATTCTACTTCTTTTTGTGGAAATTACCGATTAATATTTTATTTCCATCCTTGACATTATTTTATTTTATCATCAATTTTATTTTGATTTCCAAAGCCAGAGATTCTGCCTCAATTTTAAGTCTTCTAAAATCTTCGTTTATTACTCTTTTAATTGCATCCTCAGTTTGGGTGTTAGATATTACAAATAGATTATGCTCTCCTACCAATATATTTCAAGGACATGCCTTATGGCATTTGCTGACAGCTATAAGTATTTTTTTAGCCTATCTATATTACAG
>JANNVS010000152.1:0-8922 GCA_031414515.1 Sphingobacteriales bacterium
TCTTTAGTAGTTACTTTTGATGAAAGCTCCAAGCCTTCCATATCTGGCACATTTTTTAATTCGTTCTTCAAAAAGTCAATATCTGTATTTTCAGAAGATACGATGGCGTTCATCGCACCTTTCTCACGTACATGTCGAACTACTGCGCGTGTATCAATTCCTGTGATACCTACGAGGTTGTTTTGAATGAAATAATCTTCGATAGAACTGTCGGCTTGTTTGCGCGAAAAACTGTTGGTGTAATCTCTGCAAATCAATCCTGCAATTTGTATGTGTTCGGATTCTTCTTCACCATTTTTAATGCCATAATTTCCAACGTGTACATTTGTTGAAATTAAGAGTTGTCCAAAATAACTTGGATCGGTGAATAATTCCTGATAACCTGTCATCGATGTATTGAAACAGATTTCTCCTGTTGCTGTTCCGATTTTTCCGCAGGCAAATCCTGTGTAGCTTGTTCCGTCTTCGAGTAGTAAAATTGCTGGTGTATTTGGCATAAGAGCGATTTATGATTTGAGAGTTATGATTTAGAATTTAACTAATATTGAATTGAATTTATTTTTACGAATTAAATTTCACTTTGTCACTTTTTGATGCCAAAAAGTAACCAAAAAGCATTTTCATTGTACTAAGGAAATTTTGATTCTCATTTCAATCGAATCAAACCGCTGATAAAATATACGCAAATGCTAAAGCCATGCTTCGTATATTTTACAGTTATTTCTTCGTACAATAAAAAAAGAACTCTTCTGCGGTTTAATGCATTGATGATTGTTTGTATTTTTTTGTTACTTTAATCTTCAACGTTTTATCATTTACCAAAAATAAAAAAAGGATAGCAAATAATGCTATCCTTTTGTATGTGTTGAAAAATTCATTATTTATTTTTCTTCTTTTGTTTCATCTGTTGGTGTAACCTCGTCATTTACTTCTTCTACTGCATCTGTAAGTTCAGCTTTTACTTCTTCTACTGCATCTTCTACTTTCACTTCTTCTGCTTCTGCTGCTTTTTCTTCTACTACTTGAGCAGTTTCAGCTTTTTTCGTTGAACCAGCACGACGTGTTTTCTTTTTCGGTTCAGCAGTTTTAGTAGTCTTAGCAGTATATGTCTCATTAAAATCAACTAACTCAATAATAGCAATTTCTGCTGCATCACCTTGACGAGTTCCTAATCGTACAATTCTTGTATAACCACCAGGTCTGTTGCCTACTTTTGGTGCTATTACATCGAATAATTCTTTTGTAGCAAATTTATCTTGCAAATAAGAGAATACATCACGACGTGAGTGTGTGGTATTATCTTTTGCTTTTGTAACCAAAGGCTCTACATAACCTCTTAATTCTTTTGCTTTTGCTATAGTTGTTTCGATTCTTTTGTGCATAAATAATGCCGCAGACAAGTTCTTCAACAATGCGGCTCTGTGACCGTATTTTCTACCTAAGTGATTTATTTTATTTCCGTGTCTCATGGCGACAGTAGTTTATTTATTAGTCTTCTAATTTGAATTTAGAAAGATCCATACCGAAGTGCATTCCTTTCTCAATGATTAATTCTTCAATTTCTACCAACGATTTACGTCCGAAGTTTCTGAATTTCAATAACTCGTTTGTATCGTATTGTACCAATTCTGATAAAGAGTTAATTTTAGCAGCTTTCAAGCAATTGTAAGCACGAACTGAAAGGTCTAAATCTTCCAATGGTGTTTTCAAAATCTTACGCATGTGTAAGATGTGCTCGTCTACTACTTCTTCTTGTCCTTTTTCTTCAGAATCGAATGTGATATTTTCATCTGATACCAACATCAAATGTTGAATCAAGATTTTTGCTGCTTCTTTCACCGCATCTTCCGGATGAATAGTACCATCTGTTTTTACATCGATGATTAATTTTTCAAAATCCGTACGTTGCTCTACTCGAGTATTTTCAATTTTGTAACGTACATTTTTGATTGGTGTATAAATAGAATCTACTGGAATTAACCCAACAATTGAGCTATCTACATAATGTTCTTCAGCTGCAACATATCCTCTTCCTTTTCCAATGGAAATTTCCAATTCTATATTTACATTTTTTTCCATATTGCAAATCACTAAATCTGGATTAGTTACGGCAAATACATTGGTATGTGCTTCGATATCTCCTGCGGTGAATTGTTCTTTATTTTTTAGAGAGATGTAGATTTTTTCGTAACCAGCATCTGCATCCTGTAATACTCTCTTTAAACGAACTTGCTTGATGTTCAATACAATTTCCGTTACATCTTCCATCACACCTTTGATGGTGGAAAATTCGTGGTTAATGCCTGTAATTTTGATGTTTGTTATTGCATATCCTTCTAATGAAGATAACAATACTCTTCTTAACGCGTTTCCGATAGTATTTCCAAAACCAGGTTCTAACGGTGCGAATTCAAATGTTCCTTCGAAGTCGGTAGCTTTCTGTAAAAGAATCTTATCCGGTTTTTGAAATGATAAAATGGCCATAATTATTAATATTTATTTTTAAAGTTGAATTCTGAATGCTTAATTGTAAAACATTCTCTTCAAAAAAAATTTTATTTAGAATACAATTCGACAATCAATTGCTCCTTGATATTTTCAGGAATCTGATCTCTGTTCGGAATCTCCAAATACTTACCTTCTAATTTTGTAGTATTTAATTCCAACCAACCATATCTTTTTACACTTGATGATTTCAACGTATCCTGAACAACTTCTAAGTTTTTAGATTTTTCACGAATACTGATGACATCTCCAACTTTTACTGTATACGATGGAATGTTTAAAATTCTACCGTTCACGGTAACGTGTTTATGATTTACAAATTGACGTGCTGCACTACGAGTAGGTGAAAATCCTAATCTGAATACAGTATTGTCTAAACGTTGTTCTAGCAAACGTAATAAGTTTTCGCCTGTTACACCATGCTTACGAGCCGCTTCTTCAAACGTTTTGTAGAACTGTCTTTCTAAAACACCATAAGTATATTTTGCTTTTTGTTTTTCTTTTAACTGAACTGCGTATTCAGATTTAGTAGAACGTTTTCTTGAATTGCCATGTTGTCCCGGAGCATATTTTCTTTTTTCAAATGCTTTATCGTATCCGAAGATTGGCTCTCCAAATGATCTTGATTTTTTCGTACGTGGTCCTGTATATCTTGCCATTGTTATTTATGATTTTAGATTTAAGAATTCAGATTTGTATCTCTGTTTTCTTTTATAATCTATTATTATACTCTACGTTTTTTAGGTGGACGGCAACCATTGTGTGGCAATGGAGTTACGTCGCGAATTACTGTTACTTCAATTCCTGCATTACCGATAGTACGGATTGCAGATTCTCTTCCACCACCTGGTCCTTTTACGAACACTTCTACTCTTCTCAAACCAGCTTCATACGCTTTAGTTCCAGCATCTTGTGCTGCCATTTGAGCTGCATAAGGTGTGCTTTTTTTAGAGCCTCTGAATCCACATTTACCAGCACTGCTCCAGGAAATTACCTGACCGCTTTTGTTGGTATAAGAGATGATGATGTTATTAAAAGTAGCTTTAATGTAGACATAGCCTTCTGCTTCTACTTTTACTACTCTTTTCTTTGCTGTCTTTTTTGTTGCTTGTGCCATTTATATTAGACTTACAATTTTACTATTTAGTTACTTTCTTTTTACCCGCAACAGTTTTACGTTTTCCTTTACGAGTACGTGCATTACGTTTAGTACTTTGACCGCGAACGGGCAACCCTTTACGATGACGGATTCCTCTGTAAGAACCAATATCCATTAAACGTTTGATGTTTAATTGAGTCTCGGAACGCAATGCGCCTTCTACTTTTATTTCTGCATTGATAGCATTACGAATAGCTGTTGCTTCTTCGTCATTCCATTCATGCACTTTTTTCTCAGGATCAACTCCTGCTGTTGTTAAAATGTATTTTGCTGTGGATCTACCAATACCGTAAATGTAGGTTAATGCTACAAAACCTTTTTTATTCTTTGGAAGATCTATACCTGAAACTCTTGCCATTGTATTATCCTTGTCTTTGTTTAAATTTTGGATTCTTTTTATTCACTACATATACTCTGCCCTTTCTGCGCACGATGATGCAGTCTACGCTTCGTTTTTTAACTGATGTTTTTACCTTCATGGTATTTATCTTTAATTATTTATATCTGAATGTTATTCTACCTCTGGAGAGATCATACGGAGAAATTTCAACTGCAACTTTATCGCCTGGAAGAATTCGAATGTAATGCATTCTCATTTTACCAGATATTGTAGCTAAAATTTCATGGCCGTTTTCCAACTTAACGCGAAACATTGCGTTAGAAAGAGCTTCCGTGATCGTACCATCTAATTTTATTAAATCTGTTTTACCCATAATTTTCGGATTGCAAATATCGTTATAATTATCTGAAATCCTTAATATATTCTGATTTTTTTATCGCTTCGAATATTAAGTTATGGTCACTAAGTATATCAGCTTTTCCTCTTTTCACGGCAACTGTATGCTCAAAATGAGCAGAAGGTTTGCCATCTTTTGTAACAATCGTCCATTTATCTGATAATGTTCGCACCTGATAAGTTCCCATATTTATCATTGGTTCTATAGCAATCACTAATCCTTCCTGTAACATTGGTCCTTTTCCACGTTTTCCATAGTTAGGAACATCTGGTTCTTCGTGTAGATTTTTACCAATGCCGTGTCCAATTAAATCTCGGACAACGCCATAGTTGTGGTCAATTTCACAATATTTTTGAATAGCAAAACTTATATCACCAATACGATTTCCTACTATTGCTTTTTCAATTCCAAGGTATAGTGAATTAAATGTTACCTGTAACAGTTTTTTTACCTCTGAAGAAATATCTCCAATTGGAAACGTGAAAGCAGAATCGCCATAATATTCATCTTTACAAACTCCGCAATCTATGGATAGAATATCACCTTCATTAATTTCTTTATCAGATGGAAAACCGTGTACGACTTGTTCGTTTACAGAGATACATAGTGTAGAAGGAAATCCGCGATATCCTTTAAATGCAGGAGTTGCCTTATTATCTCTAATGAATTGTTCCGCTATTTCATCCAATTTAGATGTTTTAACACCTGGTTTGATATATTCTACCAAAAGCGCGTGCGTTTGGCTTACTAACAAAGAACTCTTTCGTATATATTCTATTTCTTCTGGAGTTTTATAATGTATCATTTTCTCCTGAGAAATTAATAATCTGTTGACATCACATTTCTACCTCTAATCTTTGCTCCTGATTTTGTTAACCCATCATAATGACGGCTTAATAAATGTGAATTGATTTGTTGCATGGTATCTAACACTACAGAAACTAAAATTAATAATGATGTTCCTCCAAAGAAATATGCAAATTGGCTATTCACACCGGCCATACTAGCAAATGCTGGCATAATAGCTATAAAGGCTAAAAATGCAGACCCAGGCAACGTAATTCTCGATAATACTGTGTCAATATATTCAGCAGTATTAGCACCTGGTTTTACACCAGGAATGAAGCCATTATTTCTTTTTAAATCATCTGCCATTTGTATTGGATTCATAATTAAAGCAGTGTAGAAATAGGTAAATAATACTACCATTAAAAACATAATAATATTATGTGGTAATGATGTAAAATCGGTAACTTTTCTTAAAAAGTCGGATGCAACGCCATCCGGAAATAATTGTACAATAGTGCCTGGAATAAATAAAAATGCTTGTGCAAAAATGATTGGCATTACTCCAGCAATATTTACTTTTAATGGTAAAAATCCTCTTCGTTGTGTATAAGCATTATTGCCACCTGACATTTGCTTTGCGTAGCTCAAAGGTACTTTTCTTATTGCCTGAATAAGCATTATAGTTGCTACAATTACTAAACCTAATATAACTAATTCAAAAATTAACATCAAAATTCCACTTCCAGTAATAGCTCTTGCTTTTGTTTCTGCCCAAAAGGAAGCAGGCAAACGAGAAATAATATTAGACATTATTATTATTGAGGTTCCATTTCCTAATCCGCGTTCTTGGATTTGTTCTCCTAACCACATTACAAAAATAGTACCTGCAATCAGGATAATCATCGTAGAAAGAGAGAATAAAGCAGAAGAAATTTCTGGTGATACAATACCTTGTGAATATAAGAATTTTACATATGCAAACCCTTGAAATGATGTAACCAAGACGGTGCCATATCTTGTATATTGCGTAATCTTCTTTCTTCCACTTTCTCCTTCTTTTTGTAACTTTTGGAAATACGGAACGGCTAATGTTAATAGCTGCATAACAATAGAAGTAGAAATATATGGCATAATACCTAAAGCAAATACCGATGCTTTTGTAAAAGCCCCACCTGCAAATAAGTCAAATATTTGAAATATTCCTTTTGATCCTTCAGAACTTATTTTTGTTGGGTCAACACCAGGTAATACGACAAAACATCCTAAGCGATAAATAAAAATAAGACCTAAGGTCAAGAATATTCTTTTTCTTAAGTCTTCAATACTGAAGATATTTTTTAAAGTGTCAAAAAATTGTTTCATCCGTTATATGTTTTTAGATTGGTGCATTAGAAACTTCAATTAAGATTCTAATATTTTTGAATCTTCACGCGGCTTCATTTACATTATCCTATCACTGTGGTCGTACCACTGTTTTTTTCTATTGCTTCTTTTGCTTTATCACTAAATGCGTGCGCAGAAATCTTGTATGCTCCTTTTAATTCGCCGTTAGCTAATATTTTTATTTTATCTCCACCTTTAATTAACTTTAAAGTTCTGTATGTTTCAAAGTTAAATTCTGTGATATTATTCTTTTCAGCCAATGATTGTAATTCAGCTAAGTTTATCGTTCTGAATTCTACTCTATTTGGATTTTTGAATCCACGTTTTGGAATACGACGTTGTAATGGCATTTGGCCACCTTCAAATCCTCTTTTTGATTTATATCCAGAACGAGATTTTGCACCTTTATGACCTCTACCTGCTGTACCACCTGAACCTGAACCTTGACCACGTGCAATACGTTTACGGTTTTTGGTAGAGCCTTTAGCTGGTTTTAAATTATTTAAACTGATACTCATTATTAGATATTTTCTACCGTTATTAAATGTTTTACTTTTGCTACCATACCTAATATTTGAGGTGTAGCTTCTTTTTCAACGCTTCTATTTACTTTTTGGATACCCAAAGCTTTGATAGTATCTTTTTGACGTTGACTTCTGTCGATTGTACTCTTAACCTGAGTAATTTTAATTTTTAACATAATTATTAGCCGTTAAATACTTTAGAAAGTTTAATTCCTCTATCTCTTGCAACGCGGAATGGATCTCTTAACATTGTTAGAGCTTTTATAGTTGCTTTAACTACGTTATGTGGATTTGCAGAACCTAAAGATTTTGCTAATACATCATGTACACCAGCACTTTCTAAAACTGCACGCATTGAACCTCCAGCAATTACACCTGTTCCGTGAGATGCTGGCTTGATTAATACTTTGGCGCCATCCGATTCTGCTAACTGATCATGAGGAATTGTTCCTTTTAAGATTGGAACTTTCACCAAATTTTTCTTGGCGTCATCAATACCTTTTTGGATAGCTTCCTGCACCTCACGTGCTTTACCTAAACCATGACCAACTGTACCTTGTCCATCTCCTACTACAACCAATGCAGAAAAGCTAAATGTACGACCACCTTTTGTAACCTTAGCTACACGTTGGATTCCTACTACTTTTTCTTTTAATTCAAGTTCTGTAGCGGATGCTGTTCTAACTTTATTTTCTTTTACTTTTAACATATCTTTTATTCCTTATTGAATTAGAATTGTAAACCATTTTCTCTTGCCGCATCTGCTAATGCTTTCACTCTGCCGTGATATAGAAAGCCGTTTCTATCGAATACTACTTGTGTAATATTTGCAGCTTTTGCTTTTTCTGCGATAGCTGTACCTACTGCTTTAGCCTGTTCTGTTTTTGTTCCAGTTACTTTAAGTGATGCAACAGAAGCTAATGTTATATGCGTTGTATCGTCAATTATTTGAGCATAGATTTCACTATTGCTTCTGAAAATACATAACCTAGGTCGAGCTGTTGTACCGCTTAACTTTTTGCGGATACTAAATTTTATTCTTTCTCTGCGTGATAATTTATTTGTTACTGCCATGACAATAATATTTATTTTTTTTGTGATATAAACACACAAAAGTGTGTTGCTATCGATTATTTTTTACCTGCTGATTTACCTGCTTTTTTGCGCAATATTTCTTCAGTATATTTAATACCTTTTCCTTTATACGGTTCAGGTTTTCTTAAACTTCTAATTTTTGCCGCCACATGACCTATTAGTTGTTTATCATTACTTTCTAAGATTATTCGTGGTGGTTGTCCTTTCTCAGATAACGTAGACACTTTAATCTCTGTTGGTAATAATACAAAAACCGGATGCGAATAGCCAATGGACAATTCTAATAATTGACCTTGATTACTTGCACGAAAACCCACACCGACTACATCCAGTGTTTTTTTATAGCCTTCGCTTGCGCCAACAACCATATTATTCACTAATGATCTATATAAGCCGTGTAATGCTTTATGACGTTTTTGTTCTGTTGGACGTTCCAACACTATTTTTCCATCTTCAACTTTTACCGTGATATCTCTATCAATTTTCTCAGATAAAGTTCCTCTTGGTCCTTTAACAGTAATTACGTTATTTTCTGCAACGCTTACTTCTGTTTTTGACGGTATTGTTATTGGTAATTTTCCTACGCGTGACATGCCTGTTTATTTTAAGATAATATACAAATAATTTCACCACCTACTTTCAGGTTTTTCGCTTGTTTATCTGTCAAAATTCCTCTTGACGTAGATAAGATAGCGATACCTAAACCGTTTTTTACTCTTGGAATACCAGC
>JANNVS010000153.1:0-10595 GCA_031414515.1 Sphingobacteriales bacterium
TGTACACGCCAAAATTTTTTAAAGCCATCATCAACATTGATGGAACTACACACGAAGCCTTGTTAAAAGATGTTCAGATACATCCAATTACTGAGGAAATTCGTCATATAGATTTTCATAAATTAACTCCTGGAGTAGCAGTTATTGTTGATATTCCAATTAAAGTAGTTGGACAATCACCTGGTGTAAAAGAAGGTGGTAAATTGTTAGTGAAAGTTAGGAAAGTAAGAGTAAAATCTACTCCAGAAAACTTAAAAGATACGATTGAAGTGGATATTACACCATTGAAATTAGGTCAATCTTTTAAAGTAAGAGATATTAAAGAAGCAGGATTTGAAGTATTGAATTCTCCAGCTATTCCTTTAGTTTCTATAGAAATTACAAGAGCATTAAAATCTGCTGCAACTGATGCTGCCAAAACAGAAACAGCTGCAAAGAAAAAATAATTAAAGTCGATTGATTTCTCAATGGTTGGAGTGTAAGCTCCAACCATTTTTTATTTATTATAATCTCTTTTTGTAAGAATGACCATCGAAGTAGGTATGGCTTTTAAAGGATTCCACTTTTTATATGATAATTTATTTTAGCTTCTATTTTTAGTGGAGATTAATGATGGGTTTGTGGATGAATAAACAAAAATAATTATTTTTTCATTGTTATCTTTGGGTTGCTTTTTAAAGATTAAAACAAAGAGATGTATTACATTTTTTCTTTACTTTTCAGTATATCCATTTTGAATTCATTTTCTAGTACTTTATGGCAAAATATTGCTGCTAAAAACCTATCCATATATGGAGAACGTAAAATTATTCCGCAACAATCAACAGTTCTAAAATTAGATAATGAGTCCTTCAATATTTTACAATTAAGTATTCCAACAGAAGAGAGTGGACGTGATATCATAATGTTATTGCCAACACCAGACGGCACTTTTAAAGACTTTAAAGTTTTTGAACGTACGTGTATGGAAAAAGAATTGGCTGATAAATATCCAAACATAAAAACATATCAGGCTATTTGTGTAGAAAATCCATCTATAACTGCAAAATTAGATTATACATCTTTTGGTTTCCACGCAATGGTTTTTAGTAACGAAGGAACTTACTTTATAGATCCCTTTACTAATGTGAATACAGGATACTATAACTGTTATTATAAAAAAAAATATACAAGAGAAGCAAGAGAATATAGTGTTTGCGAAACAATATCGCCGACAACTGAAAACAATACTACTACAGTTGGAAACAGATTGGCAGAAAGTAATGATAATGACAATAATAGTATAGTGCCCGATGGTATTAGACGAACTTTTCGTTTAGCGTTAGCCTGTACAATTGAATATTCTGCAGCTGTAGGTGGTCCAACACCAACTAAAGCAACTGTTTTATCTGCTATCATTACATCGCTCAATAGAATAAATGGAGTGTATGAAAAAGAACTTTCTATACATATGAATTTAGTTGCAAAAGAAGATACGTTGATTTTTATAACAAGTGATAGTTATGTAAATAATAGTGGAGGCACAATGTTAGGTCAAAACCAAATTATAATTGACAATAGAATTGGTAATGCTAACTATGATATTGGCCACGTGTTTAGTACTGGTGGTGGTGGTGTTGCACAATTAGGTGTTATTTGCGTTACAGGACTAAAGGCACAAGGTGTTACTGGATTAACAAATCCTATAGGTGATTCTTATGATATTGATTATGTAGCACATGAAATGGGTCACCAATTTGGAGGAAATCATACTTTTAATGCAGGAACAGGTTCTTGTTCTGGCAATAGGAATTCCTCTACAGCTTACGAAGTAGGAAGTGGAACTACAATTATGGCATATGCAGGTATTTGTAATAATAACAATCCACAACCACATTCAGATGATTATTTTCATAGAGTAAGTATACAAGAAATATACACTTATATCAGTGGAACATCTTGTGCTTTATTGACTAATACTTCTAATACACCGCCAACTGTTACTAGTTATATAGCTACATATAATATTCCTTATAAAACCAATTTTGAAGTAGAGGCATCCGCAATAGATCCTAATGGCTATCCATTATCTTATTGTTGGGAAGAATATGATTTAGGCCCTTCAGGGAATTGGAATGCTGCAAATAATACTACAGCACCTATCTTTCGTTCCTTCCTTCCAAATCCATCTGGAGTAAGAGTCTTTCCAGTCTGGGATAGTTTAATAAAAAATTCTATTAAATATTTAGGTGAGGTTTTACCTGAAACAACAAGAAATGTAAAATTGAGATGTACTGTAAGAAATATCGATGCAGATGGCTACGGTGCGTTCAATGCACCAAATACAAATTTAACCATAAAATCAGTAATTACACCTACTTTATTTAGAGTAACAAGTCAGGCTACTGCAACTACAATGGCTGGTAATACCAATCAACTCATTACTTGGGATGTTGCCAATACTACTGCTAGTCCTATTTCATGTCCAAATGTAAATATCTATTTATCTCTCGATAGCGCACGAACATTTCCATATATTTTAGCTACGAATATAGCAAATGATGGTAGCCAAAGTATACTGATTCCAAATGTTGTAACGAATAACGCATCTGCAAGAATAAAAGTAAAAGGAAGTGGAAATGTATTTTTTGATTTAAATGATGGTTGGATAAAAATAGAACAAGCCTTGATTTCATCATTTGTTCCAGATGATACCGCAATTTGTGAAAAAAGCACATTAACATTTACCAATACTTCTCTTGGTTCACCTGACTCTGTAAGATGGATAATAAATGGCGGTTCGCCTTTTACTTCTAATTCAACAACTACATTTTCATCTACATTCAATACCCCAGGATTTTATACTGTAAATCTAATAGCATATAAATCAGGTGTCGCAAGTGAGTTTATTAGAACAATTCAAGTAAAACCAACACCAACTTTTGTATTTTCGCCAGTTGCACCAATTGTTTGTGCTAGTGACTCTATAAATATAATTGCAGATTATCTTTTAGGTGCAACTTGTGTTTGGAGCACTGGAAATTCTAGTCAGAAAATTACTGTGAAACCTTTAGTAAATACATATTATTCAGTTGTTGTAACAAATGATGGTTGTATAGCTACTGATTCCGTTTTGGTAAAAGTTATTCCAACCAGTACGACCAACTTTTCTCAAACTATATGTGATGGAGAAAAAGTTACAATAGGTTCAGATATTTATACTACAACAGGCAATCATACTACTGTTTTGCAAACAACACTAGGTTGCGATAGCACAGTAAATTTAATTTTAACAGTAAATCCTGCTAAAACAACCAACATATCAAGAGCAATTTGTGAAGATGAAAGTGTAATGATAGGCTCAAGCACTTTCAACACACAGGGAAATCACACAGTTTTATTGCAAACATCTTTAGGATGTGATAGCACGGTAAATTTAGATTTAACCATAAAACCTACACCAAAGATTGAGTTTGCACCAACGACACCAATAACATGCGCAGGTAAATCAATTGATATAACAGCAGAATATATTGCAGGTGCAACTTGTATTTGGAGCACAGGCTCTGAAAATACTACTATTACTGTTTCTCCAACAATAGATACTTATTATTCTGTAACAGTAACAAATAATGGTTGTATAGCACAAGATTCTATTTTTGTAAATGTCAATACAACACCAGCAACACCAACTATTACACAAAGTAATGATACCTTATATAGCAATGTAATTATTGTAGGTGCAAATTATTTATGGTACAAAGCAAGTATTTTAGTATCTACTGCCACAACGCCATATTATGAATTTCCAAGTAATGGAATTTATACACTAAAAATTATTAGTAATGATTGCGAGTCTATTTTATCGGCTTCGCTAAATGCAGCATTAACAACAAGTATCAGAACAAATAAATTGGATGTGCAATTTGCTATCATTCCAAATCCAAATAATGGTTCGTTCGATATAAAAGTAACTGCACCAAAATCTGGAAAGTATAATGTAGTATTATATAATGTCGCAGGACAGGAATTAGTAAAAGATGAGATGAATATACAACTAGGTGTAAATATTAAAAGATTTAATTTAAATCACATCGAAAAAGGCATCTATTTTATTTCATTAATAGGAAACGATGGCATAAGTACACATAATATAATTTTGCAATAAATTTTTCATTTTTTTTTCGACTAAGTAAAATAAGATGTCAAAATATTTAATTATCGGTTTAGGTAACATCGGAAAAGAATACGAACACACACGTCATAATATTGGTTTCGATGTTGTAGATAATTTAGCAAAAGAATTAGATGCTACTTTTGATTTAGGAAGATTAGCAGTCTATACAAAAGCATCTTATAAAGGAAAGCAATTGCATATTATAAAGCCAATTACATACATGAATTTGAGTGGCAAAGCCATAAAATACTGGATGAATGAATTGAAAATTCCAATAGAAAATATTTTTGTAATTGTAGATGATTTAGCATTGCCTTTCGGACAATTACGCGTAAGAGCAAAAGGAAGTAGCGCAGGACACAATGGCTTAACTTCAATAGAAGAAGAATTATTAACACAAGAATATTCAAGATTAAAATTCGGTATTGGAAACGATTTTCCAAAAGGAAAACAAGTTGAATTTGTGTTGGGAAAATGGGATACAAATCAAGAAATAGAATTACAAGAAAGAATAATAGTTGCAGTAGATATCATTAAATCTTTCTGTTCTATTGGGTTAGCAAACACAATGAATAGTTACAACAACAAATAACTATATACTAATGACCAAAAACTAATTACTCATCATGAAAATATTTTGCGTCGGTTTAAATTATAAAGAACACATCATAGAAATGAAACATTTTTCATTTCCAGAAAGTCCTGTGATTTTTATGAAACCACCAACTGCATTACTAAAAAATGGACAATCTTTTTTTTATCCTGATTTTTCTAAAGACGTACACTATGAAGGAGAAATAGTTTTACGTGTTTGTAAAAACGGTAAAAAAATTGATAAGAAATTTGCACACAAATATTACGATGCATTTTCAATCGGGTTTGATTTTACAGCAAGAGATATTCAGGCAGAACAAAAGAAAAAAGGCTGGCCTTGGGAAATTGCAAAAGGGTTTGACGGCTCAGCTTTTATCGGTGATTTTATTCCTTTGGAAGAAGGCAAACTTATTTCTTTTTCAATTAAAAAAAACAATAAAACAGTTCAACAAGGCGATACTTCAATGCTTATTTTTTCTTTTGATGAAATAATAAGCTATATATCTAATTTTTTCACATTACAGCAAGGTGACTTTATTTACACCGGTACACCACAAGGCGTTGGCCCAGTTCAAATTGGCGATGTGTTGGAAGGTTTTGTAAACGGTAACGTTTTAGTAAAGTGTGAAATCAAATAGTCTATCAAAATTGTGGATTTATAATCTAAAGCAGATTTTGTTTTATTTATAAGATTGCCTATTTTCGCATCTCATTAATTTATCATTCAAAACTCATCATTCAAAACTCAATAAAATATGCCTTATTTATTTACATCAGAATCAGTGTCAGAAGGACATCCTGATAAAGTAGCCGACCAAATATCAGATGCATTAATCGATAATTTTTTAGCATATGATGCACAGTCAAAAGTAGCTTGCGAAACATTAGTAACTACAGGTCAGGTGGTACTTGCAGGCGAAGTAAAATCTAAAGCATATTTAGACGTACAGGAAATTGCACGTGATGTAATCCGCAAAATTGGTTATACAAAATCAGAATATATGTTCGAAGCAAACTCTTGCGGAATTTTTTCTGCCATTCACGAACAATCTTCAGATATTAATCAAGGTGTAGACAGAAAAGCAAAGAAAGAAGATTTTGAAACAAAAGCAAATGCACAAGGTGCAGGCGATCAAGGTATGATGTTTGGTTATGCAACCAAAGAAACAGATAACTATATGCCATTGGCTTTAGATTTAGCACACAAAATTTTACAAGAACTTTCCAAGACACGTAGAGCAGGAAAAGAATTAAAATACTTGCGACCTGATGCAAAAAGTCAGGTTACAATTGAATACAATGATAATAACGAACCAATCAGAATTGATACTATAGTTGTTTCTACACAACATGATGACTTTGATTCCGATGCTAAAATGTTGGCAAAAATCAAAAAAGATATTGTTGAAGTAGTGATTCCTAGAGTGAAAAAGCAATTAAAACCATCTATTCAAAAATTGTTTAACAATAAAATTACGTATCACATTAATCCAACTGGAAAATTTGTAATTGGTGGACCGCATGGTGATACAGGTTTAACTGGAAGAAAAATTATCGTAGATACGTATGGTGGAAAAGGTGCTCATGGTGGTGGTGCATTTTCTGGAAAAGATCCAAGTAAAGTTGACAGAAGTGCAGCTTATGCAACACGTCACATTGCAAAAAACTTAGTAGCTGCAGGTGTTGCTGATGAAGTTTTAGTACAAGTTTCTTACGCAATTGGAGTAGCAAAACCATGTGGTTTATTTATTGATACAAATGGCACTTCTAAAGTAAATATGACAGATGGTGAAATTGCAAAAATCACAGAGAAAATATTTGATATGCGCCCTTACGCAATCGAGCAACGTTTCAAATTACGTAATCCAATTTACAGCGAAACAGCTGCTTACGGTCACATGGGTAGAAAAAATGAAATAGTAACTAAGATTTTCAACAAAGGAAAAGACAACGAGAAAAAAGTAACCGTTGAGTTATTTACCTGGGAAAAATTAGACTATGTAGACGCAGTAAAAAAAGCATTTAAAATAAAATAAAAGCCTGTTAATTGATCTGTAAGCTATAAAAGCATCTGATAAATTAATTTTTAAAAATAACCACGCATTGCGTGGTTATTTTTTTGACTCGTGCCATGATACTGTGGCGTGAAAGACAAAATCTAGACAGGGATTTTGTTTTCATCTAAAGTTTTATAGTATCTTAATTTTTTAATCAAAAAATCTGTAGTATATTTGCACTCCATTCTGAAGATTTGGAATGGTAATAGAGAGATGGCAGAGCGGTTTAATGCGGCGGTCTTGAAAACCGTTGTCTGTTACAGGACCGGGGGTTCGAATCCCTCTCTCTCTGCAAAACAAAACGAGCGAAGAATTAATACTTCGCTCGTTTCTTATTTATACTATTTTGTAAAACAATTTACGATTCAGTTCTATTCACTTTCCAGTTTGATTTTTTATCAAAATTTCCTGTTTCAACAACTTCAAACTCACGGTTTTTCTCGTCGAATAATTTTGCAACAATTATTGTTGCTAATCGTAATTCAGTTTCATCTGTTTTGTTTGGATGAAAATATCTTTCTACAAATGAAGTATCAAAATTTCCTGTAGTAAATGCCGCATGATTTAGCACAAATGTTCCAAATGGCAACGTGGTTTTTACGCCAATAATTTTATAATCTGTTATTGCTTTTTTTAGTTTCTCTATTGCATCTAGTCGGTTAGCACCATGTACAACTAACTTCGCAATCATCGGATCGTAATAAATTGGAATGTCCATGCCTACTTCAAAACCATCATCTACTCGCACACCTTCGCCTGTTGGTAATTGATATATTTCTAATTTTCCAATATCAGGCAAAAAATTATTCTCAGGATCTTCAGCATAAACGCGTAGTTCAATAGCATGTCCATTTATTTTTAAATCATCTTGTGAAAAAGAAATTTTTTCACCGCGTGCAATATTGATTTGCTCTTTTACCAAATCAACTCCTGTAATCATTTCTGTTACAGGATGCTCCACTTGCAAACGTGTATTCATTTCTAAAAAATAAAATTCCAAATTCGCATTAACAATAAATTCTACCGTTCCAGCACCAAGATAATTTACAGATTTTGCTACTTGTACAGCGGCTTCACCAATTTGTTTGCGCAATGCAGGTGTTAAAACAGCACTTGGTGCTTCTTCTACAACTTTTTGATGACGGCGTTGTACAGAACAATCACGCTCAAATAAATAAACAATATTTCCATGCGAATCACCTAATACTTGTATTTCAATGTGTCGTGGTGAAGTCACAAATTTTTCAACAAAAACACTTCCGTCACCAAATGCAGAAGTTGCTTCGGAAACTGCGAGTTTCATTTGCTCTTCAAATTCTTCTACGTTATTTACAATACGCATACCTTTTCCACCACCACCTGCACTTGCTTTTATTAAGATAGGAAAACCGATTTCTGTTGCTAATTTTATAGCTTCATTAATATCAGTAATGGGTTGGTCAGTTCCAGGCACTAAAGGAACATCAAACTTGGAAACCGCTTGCTTTGCTGCCAGTTTACTACCCATTGTTTCAATAGCTTCCACTGTCGGTCCAATAAAAATTATTCTATTATTGTTACATGCTTTTGCAAAATTGGCATTCTCACTTAAAAAACCATATCCAGGATGCACACCATCTACATTTAGTTTTTTGCAAACATCAATAATGGTATCAATTTTTAAATAAGATTCTTTAGACGGAGCAGCACCAACACACACGGCTTCGTCTGCAAAACGAACATGTGGCGAATTTCTATCTGCTTCAGAATAGATGGCAACCGTAGAAATTCCCATTTGTTTACAAGTGCGCATTACACGCAACGCAATTTCACCACGATTCGCAATTAAAATTTTCTTCATTGTAGCAAAAATATAAAAAATACTTGAAATAGAACTCGTATTCTGCAATTCTATAATCCAATAATTCTATAATTAATTTAATACTCTTATAATTTTCAAAAATCTCTGTGTATAATAACTTTCGGAAAGTTTAGAAATTGTGACTCCATTTGCTTTTCCTGAGGAACCGTGTATAAAGGAAATATTTCCATCGGTATTTTCCAAAATAATACCAATATGACCACCAACTTTTTGTGTCGCATCTGTTCCTGTAAAAATAATTACATCACCTTTTTGTGCATCTTTTTTATCAATTGTTTTTCCATAACTCATATAATCTTTTGATGTGCGTGGCACTTTTATTTTAAAATGAGTGAATACATAATACAAAAATCCAGAACAATCAAAACCGCCATTTTTTGGATTTGCAGACGCATATTTGTAAGGTGTGCCTAATTGTTGTTTTGCAAACCAAATTAAACCATCAATATCAGTTTTAGTATTGATGGCACTATTAGTTTCTATATCAAAAGGAACTGGCTTTCTTGAAACAGAATCCTTTTTTGTAGTAATAATAGTAGTCTTTGGGTTAAGCTTGTATTTCTTCTTTTTCTTTTTAGCAAAAGATGAATTACATGAAAGAAATATAATGATTATTAGTAATACAATTTTTATAGAAATATTATTTATAGAGTTCATGCAAATAACTTTTTACTATAATTTATAACTTTAGACAAAATAACTTATTTTTGTTGTAATGTCAGTGTATCAATTTGAACAAAACGGTTATTTTCTTTCAACAGATAAATATTTGTTGCAAATAGATAGTATTCACAATTTTTTATCTACTCAATCTTATTGGGCAAATGATGTACCAAAAAGTATTGTAAAGAAAAGTATTTTAAATTCGTTGTGTTTTGGTATTTATCAAAATAATATTCAGATTGGTTTTGCAAGAATTGTTACAGATTATTCAACTTTTGCATATTTATGTGATGTTTACGTTGTTGACGAACATCGTGGTAAAGGTTTATCAAAGTGGTTGATGGAAAAAATTATGAAACATCCTGATTTACAAAATTTACGTCGATTTACTTTAGGTACACGCGATGCGCATGAGCTGTATAGAAAATTTGGTTTTAGAGAACCAGATAATGCATGTAATAATATGGAAATTAGAATAGCTGATATTTATACAAAAATGAAATAAGAAAATGTTGAGTAATATTCTAAAATTAGTAAAAAAAGAAATGCAATTAGAGTGGCGACAGAAGACTGCTTTAGGTACTATTTTTATTTATGTTTTAGGTACTACTTTTTTAATTTACCTGATTTTTCAAGGCAATATTACGATTCCAACTTGGATTGCTTTGTTTTGGATTATAGCCTTATTTACAACTGTAAACGCGGTTTCAAAAACATTTATTAAAGATGCAAATGAACAATTTTATTATTTGCGTTCCATTGCAACTCCTTTAGAAATTATTTTTTCTAAAATTATTTACAATGCATTATTGATTACGATTTTATCTTTAGTAATTTATGCAATAATGATTTTATTTTTCAATGAAAATATAGAAAACAAAGGGTTGTTTCTGTTAACAATCATCTTAGCTTCAATTGGGTTTTCTAATTTATTTACGTTGTTATCGGCAATTACTGCACGCACACAAAATTTTGTACTGTTGGCTATTTTAGGTTTTCCAATTATTTTACCTTTATTGTTGTTAATCGTAAAAATGAGTGAATTATCCAATTTTGCAATTCAGGATAAAGATATTTATATAAATCTTGCCGCAATAGGATTATTAGATGTGATAACACTCATACTTTCAGTCATTTTGTTTCCGTATATTTGGCGTGATTAAACCCTCTGACTCCCTAAAGGGAGAACAGAGACCGATAATATTTTTTATTTTTTAAAAGTCCCTTTAAGGATTTAGGGTATGAAAAATTGGTGGAAATATCT
>JANNVS010000154.1:0-1575 GCA_031414515.1 Sphingobacteriales bacterium
ACCATAACAAAATAAGAGCAAGCAAAAGGCTTTATATGACTGCTACGCCAAGAGTAGTATCAGCTCAATTGAAAGCAAAACTTGGTGATGAATATGCTTTATTATGTGATATGAGCAATCCTGAAATTTATGGAGAAGAGGCTTTTAGAATGAGTTTTGGAGAAGCAATAATTGAAAAAATATTAGTTGATTATAAAATTATTGGAATTGGCGTAACAGAGAAACAAGTAAAACAATTTATTGACCAACGAAGATATGTAACTGAAAATTACGATTTGAAAGACATTGCAAATAATTATGCTCTAAATCTTGTAATGGATAAATATTCTGCACACCACGCCATTACATTTCATTCTAAAGTTGAATATGCCAAAGATTTCTCAATTAGACATAATAATTATTTTGGTGAAGTAGTTTATTCAAATCACGTATCAGGAAAGGATAAAACAAGCAAACGTTCTGATGTTTTAAGGAAATTTAAAAATCATAGTAAAGGTGTAGTAAGTAATGCAAGATGCTTAACAGAAGGTGTTGATGTGCCAATAATTGATTTAATTTATTTCTGTGACCCTAAGAACTCAAAAATAGATATCGTTCAAGCATCGGGAAGGGCTTTAAGAAAAGATAGACACGGCAAAAAACCAATTGGATATATTGTTGTTCCAATTTTTCATTATATCGAAGATGATATTGAAAAAGAAATAGAAAATAAACCTGACTTTAAGAACTTAATTCAAGTAGTGCGTTCACTTTGCGACCAAGATGAAAGACTACAAGCTGAAATTGATGAAATAGCTTTTAGCAAAGGCGAAAGAATTTCTAGAAGATTGGAAATAAATTATAATGATGAAGAAATTGATAAAATCATAACATTCGAGGGATTAGAAAAAGAAGTAAAAAGATATTTATTTGACCAAATTATTGAAAAGACTAAAGATAGTTGGAATGTTATGTATGCAAATTTGATTGAGTTCAAAAAACTATACAATACAACAAGTGTTACAAAAAAGCATACTGATTTTAAAAATCTGAATTGGTGGGTACAATCACAAAGAGATGCATATTTTAAAAAACGATTAAGCCCAATACATTTTGAAAAACTTACAGAAATTGGTTTTGAGTGGAAAGGAGAGCAAAGAAGAGAGATTACAGATAAGTTTGAGATTTGGATGGAAAGTTATCGAAAACTTGAACAATATTTTATAGATAATAAAAATGTAGATATTCCTGCTAGATATGAAAAAGATAATAGCTTAGCCACTTGGCTTGTTTCTCAAAGAACCAAATATGATAATGACAAACTATCAGAGAAACAAATTGAATTATTAGAAAAAGTAAAAATTAATTGGGACCCAAAAAATACTTATCCTGAATTTATTGAGGCACTTACAAAATACAAATCACTTTTTAATCATACAAGGGTTACCCAAGGGGATGAAATTTATCATAAACTTGCAGTTAAGTGTACAAGAGTACGAACAATAAAAAGGAGTGGAAAAGAAATGAAGAATGGGGATTTTGTTGCTCCAAAAAGAGGCCGATTAACTAAGTGGGCAGTAGCTAAATTAAACGAAC
>JANNVS010000155.1:0-2258 GCA_031414515.1 Sphingobacteriales bacterium
AGATTGGATTGAAAAAATAGGTTATCCAAAATCAGCAGTTTGGGAAATTAATCAAAAAGCTATTCACCTTCTCGTTGATTTGAAAATGAATTAGATACTATTATTAAAAACTGGGTCCTCCGCCATTCAGATAAATGGCTAGCCGCTTGGGATCATTGACCCGTTAACCTGTACCATTTGGGAATTCGTCTTGGCAAAGATCACCTTCTACATTATAGCATTTCGAATATTTAAACACCACATCCTTATCGCCAATTTTCAGTTCTACTTTAGTGAAATTATTCTGGAACGAATCGGGTATGAAAAGCAATGTAACTGTAAGCAGTAAAATAGAAAGTGACCTTTTTGATAAATATTTCTTTAAACCTGATTTTAATATTATTTTAAAGATAAAGTAGCTAGTAAATTTGCCTGTGAATTAATTTACTAAATGATGAAAAAAAGTAATTATATTGTTTATTATTTATTACTTTAGATTAACTAAAAATTAAACTATGCAATTAATTATCAAAAATTTTAACCAATGGCTTTTATTATTTATAATGCATATACTGGTAATGTCATCTTGTAAGAAAGAGGAAACAGCTAAAATTATTTACATTAAACAAAGTGCTACTGCTGCTACGGAAGCTCAGCAAGTTTTTATTGATGTTCAGGAAAATTATATTATTGAATTTAGAGAAGGTGTATTTGAATTTACCAATACATTGTCTATGGATAACAAAAATAACATAATAATCAGAGGCGCAGGTAAAGACAAAACTTTTTTAGATTTTAATAATCAAATTTCAGGTGGTGAAGGTGTATTGATAACCAATTGTGAAAATATCCGCTTTGAAAATATAACTGTACGAGATGCAGTTGGCGATAATTTAAAAACCAGTTCTTGCAAAAAAATAAGCTTTGTAAATGTTGCAGTGGTTTGGACAGGTGTACCTAGTTCAGATAACGGTGCATATGGTTTATATCCTGTTCTATGTACTGAGGTTTATATAGACAATTGCTATGCATATGGTGCATCAGATGCCGGTATATATGTTGGTCAATCAGATAAAGTTATTATAAAAAACAGCATAGCTGAAGGAAATGTGGCAGGAATAGAAATTGAAAACACAACCAATGCTGATGTTTTTAACAATGAAGCTTTCGACAATACAGGCGGTATTTTAGTATTTGATTTACCTGGATTAACTAAATATGGAAAAAGTGTTCGGGTATTCAACAACAATATTCACGAAAACAACAGAACCAATTTTGCACCACCAGGTAATATCGTTGGAAATGTTCCTGCTGGAACGGGATTTATGTTGCTGAGTACAAATACGGTTGAAATATTTAATAATACTTTAAATGATAATAATTTTGCTGGCATTTTAATAGCCAGTTATTTAATAATTAATGACTCACCAGGCGATCCTGATTACAACCCTTTTCCATATGATATTTATGTTCATAATAACACCCATAGCATGACAGGAGTGGTTGACCCTGTTAATCAGCCTGCTTTAATCCAACAAATAATTGCTTTACTAGATGGCAATGGATATGACCAGCCTAATATTTTATTAGACGGTATTCTTATTAATCCTGCTAATGTTTGTATTAAAGAGGCTCCTGCTACAACATTCGTAAATATGAATGCAGCAGTAGACCCAACTTTTTCATCTATTTCTGATGATATAAGCCTGCACGACTGTACTAATACACCTTTACCACCTGTAGTATTTACTCCATACTAATATGAGAGCAGGTATTTCAATTCTTATCTTTTTTGTGTTTACACTTACATTGATTCAATGCACGAAAGAAAGTAATTCTATTGATAATTCTGTAAATATCCCGACTGGGAAAGGTCATGATTTGCTTTCCACTTATAATATCTTTAAAGGAAATTTATCTGATATCATTCCCAACGAAGCCGGAGGAATCGTTCCTTATGATTTAAATATGCCGCTCTTTAGCGATTATGCTAAAAAGAAACGATTTATATATATTCCCAAAGGAGCTATCATTCCTTTTGACACCACTAATATTTTACAGTTACCTGTAGGGTCAGTACTAATCAAACATTTCTATTATGGTCCAGATTTAGTAGGTGAGTCTGACCATCATATTGAAACACGCTTATTAATCAGAAGGGATAATGGCTGGCAAACTGAAACATATGAGTGGAATGACAGTCAAACAGAAGCAGTAAGATTAGTAACAGGAAAAACAAAGGAATTAACTCATAAAATTAATGGAACATTAAAGACTTT
>JANNVS010000156.1:0-1615 GCA_031414515.1 Sphingobacteriales bacterium
AATGCAAACGTTGATACTTCAAATATTGAATTGTTTTATAACAACCATGCTATTGGAACCATACAAGATCCGGGACCGGTCTTTGTTCGAAATGATAAAGGAGAATTAGCGGTAATAGACTTTCAGTACCAGCAAGGGCACCCACTTAGCGGAGAACTTGACAAAAATGCAGCGAAAAAAATGAAACTTCCGGTTTTTCGTTCTGAATTATTTTCTGAAGGAGGTGCATGGCAGACCAATGGGGAGGGGACCATGCTGTTGGTTGAATCTGTCGAACTGGATAGAAATAAAACAATGTCGAAAGAGCAGATTGAAAAGGCATACAGCCAGGCATTAGGTGTAACCAAATTTGTCTGGCTAAAAAAGGGGTGTAAAGAAGAGGAATGGAAGAAATTAGAGAACGGAAAATATGGTATCGGTACAGGTGGACATATTGATGAGTTTTGTCGGTTTGTAAATGCTTCAACAGTTTTATTAGCTCAGGTAAGTGAAAAAGATACCGTAGCCAATGAGATAGCTAAAGAGTCGTACCGCAGAATGGAAGAAAATTACCAGATACTCAAACAAAGCAGTATAAAAAATGGTAAACCTTTTGAAATAATAAGGCTACCTGTAGGACCATTACTTACATCAAAAGTGCTTTACAAGGATTTAACTAAAGATGAGCAATCATGGTTTAAAAATGTTACAACCGAATCCATTGAATATTATTTAGCCACCGGATATATGAATTTTTTGATTGCCAATAAAATAATTGTAGCAGCTAAGTTTTGGAGAGCAGGTCTTCCAGATGAACTCAAAAATACAGATGCAACGGCAAAAAATATTTTAGAAAAAGCATTCCCAGGAAGAAAAGTTGTGCAGATTGATTGTATGCCACTGCATCATGAAGGTGCAGGGCTTCATTGTTATTCAAGAAATCAACCGAAAGGGAAATTATAATTACTTCAGAAGGCTGCTGCCCACTAAATACAAGTAAGCCAATTATTGTTTGTATTTATGTTTTCATAAACTACAGCAGTTTGACAAGTTATCAGACCTTGATGGGGTTAAGTTTAGTCTACTGAAAGACAGAAAGAAAAATTAATATTAATCTGAAAAAGCAAATATGTTTACATTAGAACAAATTAAAACAGCTCACAGCAAAGTAAAATCAGGTGCTGACTTTGCTGCTTACATTAACGACATAAAACAGTTGGGTGTAACAGGTTATGAAACCTATGTTTCAGACGGACATACAGACTACTATGGGGAAAACGAATTTAAAAGATCTACAGTTTCAAAGTATGAAACCTTAGCAATAGAGGAAAAGTCAAAGGCAGTACAATTCAAAATGGATTTAAAAGCACACCAACAAGGACAAACAAATTATCCAACCTTTTGTAACGACTGTGCTAAATCAGGAATTGAAAAATGGACTGTTCGTATGGACAATATGACTTGCACTTATTACGACAAATCTGGCAACGAAATTCTAGTTGAAATTGTGCCGACACCATAAAAAAACAATAGCTAATAATATCTACAAGAAATTGGCGTATTAGTGGTTAAATGAAGCGTTTTCTTCGTATCAAATTCAGTGCTGGCAGACAGTTTTGTGCTTCGAAATCGCCAA
>JANNVS010000157.1:0-6297 GCA_031414515.1 Sphingobacteriales bacterium
CCACCACGATAATCGCGCGAACCATATTTTGCGTCATAGGTAAAATCTGCATGTGATGGTCTGTAACTATCTTTTATGTGTTCGTAATCTTTGGATATCTGATCTTCATTTCTGATGACAATTCCAATTGGTGTGACTTGTGTGACGCCATCAAAAATACCCGATAAAATTTCAAATTCATCAGCTTCTTTGCGTTGTGTAACAATGTTCGATTGTCCAGGTTTTCTTCTGTCTAATTCCGATTGAATAAACGCTGTATCAATTTTTAAACCAGCTGGACAGCCGTCAATTATAACACCTAATGCTACGCCGTGACTTTCGCCAAACGTAGTAATACGAAAAATTTCTCCAAATGAATTTCCTGCCATGTTGTGAAGATAAAAAATTAACTAAATAATTGTGTAACTAAATCTTCTTTTGAAATATCAAAATGCAAAGCAATATTTTTTAGCATATTGTTAAGTGTTCCAATTTTTAACGGATTGTGGTTTGGAATTGTTTCTGAATGTTCGCCATTTTGGGTTGTTTTAATTCTGATATGACTTCCTGATTGTCTTACAACTTCATACCCAAATGGCTTTAATAATTTTATCAATTCTGCGCCTGTAATGTCTTTTGGTATTCGCATAAAAGTTAAACTAAAGCAAAAACTTCATCTTTTACATAATGTAAACGGATCATTTTTGGCATTTCATTTGAATTATCAAAATGACATTTAACTGCATCGTTTATCATTTCTTTTAATTCTTTAATAGAATCACCTTGTGTGAAAATATTTTGACCTAATGCGCTTGCATTGTAACCGCCATCTGGATCTTCTTCTACTAAAAAAACTAATTCAGTCGTATTCATGTAATTAATTTACAAAATAAAGATACGAATATTTTTGGATAGAGTTGTAGTAATTTATGTTGATATTTCGCGAAATCTTCACTTTTGCTTTTATTTCTTTTGCCTAACTTGCATGCAAATTATCAGCATGAAGAAGCAATTCGTTTTTATTACATTTTTATTTATTTCTATTCTTTCCTATTCACAGACAACCAAACCAATTGCACCAAATGCAAGACCGAAATTAGTAGTTGGAATTGTGGTTGATCAGATGCGTTGGGATTTTCTGTATCGTTATTACGACAGATATTCAAAAGGTGGTTTTAAGCGTTTGATGAATGATGGTTTTAATTGCGAGAATACTTTTATTCCGTATACGCCAACTGTAACTGCGGCTGGACACACTTGTATTTACACAGGCAGCGTGCCTGCTATACATGGTATGGTTGGAAATGGCTGGTACGATTATACAGAAAAAAGAGAAATGTATTGCAGCGAAGATAAAAGTGTGCAATCTGTTGGAACAACAAATGACAACGGAAAGATGAGCCCAAAAAATATGCTTACAACCACCATTTGTGATGAATTAAAATTAGCAACTAATTTCAGAAGTAAAGTAATTGGTATTTCCATAAAAGACAGAGGTGCCATTTTGCCTGCTGGTCACAGTGCAGATGCAGCCTATTGGTACGACAGTAAAACAGGTCGTTTTATTTCTTCTACCTATTATATGAATGAGTTGCCTAAATGGACACAGGATTTTAATACGTCGAATAAAATAAATGCGTATTATGAGAAAAACTGGAATACCTTGTATCCTATAAAATCGTATTTACAAAGCGATGCTGATACAAATAATTATGAAAGTTTTGTTTTTGGCGATGACCAGAAACAATTTCCTTATGATTTAAAACGTTTTATTGACAAGAAAGATTTTGGTAAAATTCGCAGTACGCCTTATGGAAATACGTTGACATTTGATTTTGCAAAAGCTGCATTAATAAACGAACAATTAGGCAAAGATTCAATAACAGATATTTTAGCGGTATCGTTCTCATCACCAGATTATATTGGTCATGCGTTCGGTCCAAATTCTATAGAAATAGAAGATACGTATTTGCGGTTAGATAAAGAGTTAGAAGAATTTTTACTTTTTTTAGACAAGCAAGTTGGCAAAAATAATTATACTATATTTTTAAGTGCTGACCATGGTGTAGCACATATTCCTGGTTTTTTAGAAAAACATAAATTACCAAATGGTGGTGTCGTTGGCTCTGAATCTGAAAAAAAATTAAATGCATTTTTAAAAGAAAAATATAGCGTTGATAGTTTGTGTTTAGGAAACAGTAACTATCAATTTTATTTAAACCATACGTTGATAGAAGAAAAAGAATTAGACTATGATGATATTGTGAAAAATACTATTTCATTTTTACAAAAAATTGATGGCGTTGACCGTGCTTTAGAATATGCTGACTTACAAGAAGCGATGTTGCCAAAAGCAATGAAAGAACAATTTATAAATGGTTATTATCCGAGCCGCTGCGGTGATGTGTTAGTGATTTTAAAACCTGGTTATATTGATGATGAATATGGTGGAAAAGGCACTACACATGGTATCTGGAATCCGTATGATGCACATATACCATTGTTGTTTTATGGAAATGGAATTGCAAAAGGAAAAGCATACGAAAAAACATATATGACTGACATCGCTCCTACTTTAGCAAGTTTACTGCATATACAAATGCCGAGTGGTTGTATTGGTAATGTGGTGAGTGGTGTGATTAAGAAATAGATTTCTATATTTTATAACTCAACACTGCCATTGTCAATCTTGAAATATTTATCAATTTATCTTTTTCATCGTAGATTTTAATTTCCCAAACTTGTGTTTTGCCGCCAATATGTATTGGCTTTGCAACACCAAAAACAAAACCATCGCGCACACCTTTTAAATGATTGGAGTTTATATCCAATCCAACTGCATATTCCTTGGTAATATCTAAACATAAATTTGCAGCCATACTACCTAAAGATTCCGCTAAGACTACAGATGCGCCGCCATGCAGCAAACCCATTGGTTGTTTTGTTCTGTGGTCAACAGGCATTCTTGCTTTTACAAAATCATCACCAATTTCCAGCCATTCAATTCCTAATTGTTCTGCTATTGTTCCTTTGCTTTGTTGCTGTACTGCATCAACAGTAATATTCGTTACTTTCCAGATACTCATGTTCGTTTAAATTTTTAATACAATATAATGCCTTGTACGATTTAATTTTCTATTATTTAACGCGTTGTGCGGTTTAAAATTATTATTTTATTTTTCTAAATAATTGATTACTAAAATCAACTTTTGTCACTTTTTTTCTTAGTCAAAAAAAGTAACCAAAAAAGACATGGCAAAAATATCGCTCCACGCTAATAGCAATGCTTTGCTGGCGATTTTTGCCATGCCACGCTTCTTTGCAATCTGCAAAACTTTACCTTTTTTCATTTTTTTGAAAATCTTTTATTTAAACCGCACAATTGATTACAATATACTCGATTTCTACATTTTTTCCACACTACGTTAAAAATTAGTATGCGAATGTATAATTTATTATTTAACTTTAATTTGAACGTAAACATCTCTTATGAAAAAAATTTCTACAAACTTACTGTTGTTAGCTATATCTTTTTGTTGCTTTCAGTTAAATGCACAAAATAATATTTCTACAAATCCGTCAGGTGGTGAATATATTTATGAAAAAAATAATGCAGCACATCCTTGTATTTCTACACAAGAATATCAATTATTAGAAACAGAAATTGCTAAAAATAATAGATTATTAAATATTCAGCATAGTCAACAAAACCGAATAATGACGACGCTTTTGAGCTGGCCAGTAAAAGCTGCTTCAGGGTTTACAGATTGCGGTTATCATTTTATTGGTGCGTATGTTGATCAAAATACTGCTGCCACATCCATTCAGGATTTTAGCTGTGGTACAAATACTTATGATGGTCACCGCGGAACAGACATTGCAATATTTCCTTATGGATTTTATAAAATGGATAACAATCAAGTGGAAGTTATAGCTGCAGCTGCCGGAACTATTATTGCCAGGTCAGATGGAAATTTTGATAGAAATTGTGCTTCCAATAATTTGACCGCCAATTATATTATTATACAACATGCGGATGGCTCGCAAGCGTTGTACTGGCACATGAAAAAAAATTCTGTCACCAGTAAAATTGTAGGTCAAACTGTAGTTGCAGGCGAATATTTAGGAGTGGTTGGCAGTTCTGGTAGTTCGAGTGGACCACATCTACATTTTGAAGTTTGGTCTGGTGCTACAAACGCAACAAGACAAGATCCTTATTCTGGTAATTGTAATACATTAAATGCAAATTCGTGGTGGATATCACAAAAACCTGCGATTGACCCAGCTTTATTGAAAGTCTCTACAAATACAACAGATTTAGTAATGTCTGCTTGTCCAACCACTGAAATTCCAAATGAAAGTTCTTCCTTTACGATTCCATTTCAAGGTGCAAGTTTACCAGCAGGTTATGCCAAATTTTATATCTTCTTAAGAGATGCAACAGTAGGTTCAATAATAGATGTAAAGATTTTAAATCCAAACGGATCAACCTTTAACAGTTGGACCTATTCACCAACTACTTTTTATAAAGCAAGTTACTATGGATGGTCTAAACTTTTACCAACAACTGCTGGAACCTATAAATTTCAGGCAACTTATAACGGTTCAACATGTATAAAAAATTTTGACATTGTAACAAGTGCAACAGCAACTATTACCGCAAGTGGTGCAACTACTTTTTGTCAAGGTGATTCTGTGATTCTTACTGCTAATTCTGGAAGTTCATATTTATGGAATAACGGTGCAACTACCAGAAGTATTACTGTAAAAAACAACGGCAGTTTTTCTGTTACTGTTACAAATGCCAATGGTAATTCAGCAACTTCTGCAACGACTACTGTTAATGTAAATTCTTTACCTGTTGCTACTATTTCAGCAATTGGAAACACTACTTTTTGTCAAGGTGATTCTGTGATTTTAACTGCAAGTGTTGGAACTTCTTATTTATGGAATAATGGAAAGACAACAAGAAGCATAACTGTGAAAACTACTGGTGGTTTTTCTGTGAAAGTAACCAATGCTTCTAATTGTTTTGCAACTTCTGCAACAACTACTGTTACTGTAAATTCATTACCAACATCTACTATTTCAGCAAGTGGAAACACTACTTTTTGTCAAGGTGATTCTGTGATTTTAACTTCCAGTGTTGGTACTTCTTATTTATGGAATAATGGGAAAACAACCAGAAGTATTACGGTGAAAACTGCTGGTGGATTTTTTGTAAAAGTCACCAATGCTTCTAATTGTTCTGCAACTTCCATAACGACTACCGTTACTGTAAATTCATTACCAACATCTTCTATTTCTGCAGGTGGAAACACTACTTTTTGCCAAGGTGATTCTGTGATTTTAACTGCAAGTGTTGGAACTTCTTATTTATGGAATAATGGAAAGACAACCAGAAGTATTACTGTGAAAACTGCTGGTGGATTTTTTGTGAAAGTAACCAATGCTTCTAATTGTTCTGCAACTTCTATAACGACGACTATAACTATTAGAACACCACAAAATGGATTGAATATTATTTTAAGAAATGATACATTATTTTCTCCTTACACAGCACCGGTAAAATGGTTTATCACAGGAAATGCAAATTCAATCGGTAGCGCTTTATTTTACAAATGTATTCAATCAGGAAATTATTATGTTACCGGTTTCGATGCCAATAATTGTATTGCTACCAGTGCAACTTTATTTGTAAACTGTAATATAACTGCCATTTCCAATACTATTAATTCTTCTCTGCTTCAAGTTTTCCCAAATCCAACTAGTAGTATTATTAATATTGTAGGACAAGGAATTGAAAATGGAAATTATAAATTTGTTTTACGAAATGTAATCGGACAAATAGTGTTGGAAGATGAAATAAGAATAATAAATAACCGCATTGAGCAAGCAATTTCAATATCAGATTTAGCAAATGATATTTATTTTTTATCGATGGAATCTGAAGACTTTATTTTAGTCAGAAAAATACTTAAACATTAAAAGAGATTACTTGTTAGCGGTTACTTGTTCTTTTCAAATGCTCGTAAAAATTCCGTTCTATCTGTAATTTCAACTTTATAATTCGTTTCTATTTTTAATCCTTCTTCTAACGTAGTGTGTATACCTTCGTTATATAAATGTTTTAAAGCAGCAATTGTTTGTGCAGAATTTTGAAGTATATCGTTTGCCAATTCTAAAACTGTTTTATCCAATTCATCCAATTGAACCGCACGATTTACTAATCCGATTCTTTCTGCTTCTTTCCCTGTTATTGGTTTGCAAGTAAACGATAATTCTTTTGCTTTCATTAGACCAACTAATCTTGGTAAA
>JANNVS010000158.1:0-4946 GCA_031414515.1 Sphingobacteriales bacterium
CTTCAGACCCACCAGTTGTGATTAATAAATCTTCTGGAAACAAATTTTTTAACCCATATCTTGTTTCAAAAAAATGAACATATTTCTTTCGTAATTCTTCAAATCCATTCGAAGGACTATATTCTAATACCTTTCTATCAATTTTTTTAATGGCATCCCAAAATTGATAAGGTGTTTCAATATCAGGTTGTCCAATATTTAAATGGTAGATATTAACGCCATTTCTTTTTGCATTTTCAGCATACGGTGCTAATTTACGTATCGGTGATTCAGGCATAGATTTGCCTTTGTTGGAAATTATTGGCATAATATATTGCAAAAATAAAAAACTCCAAGCGTATTACTTGAAGTTTCTTTATGATTTATTTGAGGATGATGAAGTTATTCATTTTTGCCACCTAACATATTTCCGTCTGCATCATCTACACCTTGTTTTTGTGCAATAGCATTTCCAGAAATGAATAACGTAATATTTTCTCCATCTTTAGTAGTAACAGTAATTGATTTTCTGAAAGCACCTTCACGTGCCATATTATATTGTGCTTTTATCGTTCCCTTTTTTTCTGGCATTACTGGCTCTTTTGTCCAGGTTGGTGTTGTACAACCACATGATGCTTTAACATTTTCCAATACTAATGCTTCTGTACCACTATTTGTAAATTCAAATTCAAAGGTTACTGGCTTTCCCTGTGGCTGGTTGCCAAAATCGTGTTCTTCTTTGCTAAATTTTATTTTAGATGAATTGTTACTTACTGGTGGTTCTGCTTTTAAAAGAGTGCTAAAAAAAATAAATGCTATTGAAAAGAATAAGTGCTTCATAGGTGTATTTTGTTTGTTTTCTTAATGTATGTTTGTTTTGTACTACAAATCTCACAAAAAATATACCAAAACATAGGTATATACATATATTTTAACTACTCATTAACAACTTTATCAAAATGTGTATAAACTGGTAATTTTTCGCTTTTTTAATGTAATTTTCGTTTTAAATTAGGTATGAAATTCTTTTTATGACGACAGTTTTCACTAATCCATTGATAACTAAAGGTGTAACTCAGCCGGTTTCATTTGATGAATTTATTCTAGAAGTGTTAAATGATTACCGTTTAGCTTGTATTAGTCGTGAAACCAGTTTGACAGGCAGAAAAGAAGTATTGACAGGTAAGGCGAAGTTTGGCATTTTTGGTGATGGAAAAGAATTGCCACAAATAGCATTGGCTAAGGCTTTTGATAATGGAGATTTTAGAGCAGGTTATTATCGTGATCAAACATTTGCATTAGCATCTGGCATGGTTACAGTTGAACAAATATTTGGACAATTATATGCCAACCCTTCCTTAGAAGATGACCCACATTCAGGTGGAAGACAAATGAATAACCATTTTGCAACCAGAAATTTACATTCTGATGGAAGCTGGAAAAATTTAAAAATACAAAAAAATTCAGCAGCAGATAATTCTCCAACTGCTTCACAAATGATTCGCGCACTTGGATTAGCGATGGCATCTAAAAAATACAGAGAACTAGAAAATCAAATTGGTGAAAATAATTTTAGTAATAATGGTAATGAAATTTGTTTTGCTACCATAGGTGATGCATCAACTTCAGAAGGATTATTTTGGGAAGTAGTTAATGCTGGTGGAGTATTGCAAGTACCATTAATCATTTCTGTTTGGGATGATGGTTATGGAATTTCGGTTCCTAAAGAAATACAAACAACTAAAGGAAGCATTTCTCAGATATTAAAAGGTTTCCAGCGTGAAGGAAATAGTAATGGGTATGATATTTATGTTGTGAAAGGATGGAATTATCCTCAATTAGTGGCAACCTATAAGATGGCTGCTGATAAAACACGAAAAACTCATATACCAGCAATCATACATGTGGAAGAATTAACACAACCTCAAGGACATTCTACCTCTGGTTCACACGAACGATATAAACCAGCAGAAAGGTTGCTTTGGGAAAAAGAACATGATTGTAATTTGAAGTTTAAAGAATGGATTTTACAAAATAAGATGGCATCAGAGAAGCAATTAGAAGAAATCCAAATCGATGCTAAGAAATTTGTTTCAGAGCAAAGAAAGATTTCGTGGAATAAATTTCATGGAACCATTTTAGAAGAATTACAGGATGCGAGTGTAATTATTCAAAAAATTGCCGAAACTTCAGCATATAAAGAAGCTTTGGAAGAAATAGAAAAAGAATTAAAATATTCTATCGATCCAATGAGAAAAGATATATTTAAATCTATATCTGATGTCCTTATTTTGGTTAAAGATGAACAGTCAACTGCTATTGAAGAATTAAAAAAGTGGCGTTCTATTCAAACACAAATTAATGAAGAACGCTATTCTTCTTATCAATATACCAATTCATTATATTCACCTTTACGATTACCTACCGTTCAAGCACAATATGAAGAAAGAGCATCTATTGTAAGTGGATATCAGGTATTGAATGCATGTTTTGATGCAAATTTCTCACGCGACAATAAAATTGTAGCATTTGGCGAAGACGTTGGAAAAATAGGTGATGTAAATCAGGCTTTTGCTGGTTTGCAAGTTAAGTATGGAAAAGAAAGAGTATATGATACTGGTATACGTGAAGCTAGTATTATGGGTGAAGGAATAGGATTAGCCATGCGCGGACTAAGACCAATTGCCGAAATTCAATATTTAGATTATTTATTATATGGGTTACAACCATTATCAGATGATTTAGCCTGTTTGAGTTATAGAACTAAAGGAGGACAAAAAGCACCTTTGATAGTACGAACTCGAGGACATAGGCTAGAAGGAATCTGGCATACGGGTTCACCAATACAAATGATATTAGGTTCCTTGCGTGGCATACATATTTGTGTGCCTAGAAATATGACACAAGCTGCAGGTTTTTATAATTTATTATTAAGAGGTGATGAGCCAGCCTTGGTGATTGAATGTTTGAACGGTTATCGTTTGAAAGAAAAAATGCCATTGAATCCTGGTGATTTTACGGTGCCATTAGGTGTTCCTGAAATTCTACAACAGGGAAACGATGTAACATTAGTGACGTATGGCTCTTGCATACGAGTAGCACAAGAAGCAACAACAAATTTTAATAAAATAGGTATCTCTGTTGAGTTGATTGATGTGCAAACGTTATTGCCATTTGATACTTATGGTGTGATTGGAAATTCGATTCGTAAAACAAATCGCGTAGTATTTTTAGATGAGGATTTTCCTGGCGGTGGCACAGCTTATATGCTGCAACAAGTTTTGGAAAAACAAGAAATATTCAGATTCTTAGACAGTGAACCTATAACATTATCTGCTAAAGAGCATAGAGGTGCGTTTGGCAGTGATGGTGATTATTTTTGCAAACCAAGTGCAGAAGATATTTTTTATACAATCAATAAATTGATGAATGAAGTGAATCCAAAAAAGTTTCCGATGATGTGGTAGTCGTCAACTAATCACTAAGCTATTCTGTTTAAATACAAACGTATCGTATTTTCTAATCCTAAATAAATTGCATCACAAATCAACGCATGACCTATAGATACTTCATCTAATTGAGGTAGATTATCTTTTAAGTATTTCAAATTATCTAAATTTAAATCATGACCTGCATTAATTCCTAAGCCTAGTTGTTGCGCAATAAAACAGGTTTTTTGAATTTCTTTTATTGCAGCTTTAGGATTTGTGTTGAATTTTTTTGCGTATGGTCCAGTGTAATATTCAATTCTGTCGGCACCAATGTTTGCAGCACCTTCAATCAGATTTTTATCTGCGTCTATAAATAAAGCAACACGAATATTATTACTTTTTAATTCTGTAATTATTTCTTTCAAAAAATCTTTTTGTATAATTGTATTCCAGCCATGATCTGATGTTAGTTGAGTTGGATTATCTGGCACTAACGTGCATTGATGCGGTTTTGCTTTTATGACTGCGTCTAAAAAATGTCTGTCAGGAAATCCTTCAATATTAAATTCAGTAGTACAGTTTTCTTTTAATAATTGCAAATCAGAAAATTTACAATGACGTTCATCTGGTCGTGGATGAACTGTTATGCCTTGTGCGCCAAACCTTTCGCAATCTTTCGCTAACTGAATTAAATCAGGATAATTGCTTCCACGTGAATTGCGAAGCAATGCAATTTTATTTAGGTTTACAGAAAGTCGTGTCATGAAATAAAAATGATTAAACTAGATTCTCTTTCTCAAAAATAGATATGATTTTATCTATCGTTTCATCTATCGTTAAAAATGATCGTCCACCAGAAGCATTTTTATGTCCACCGCCTTCAAAATTTTCGCGACATATTTTTTCTACAGAATAATCACCTTTACTTCTAAACGATAGTTTTATAATTTTTGATTCTTGCTTTATAAGAATAGCAACTTTCACATTTTTTATAGACAACGGATAATTTACCAATCCTTCTGTATCACCAGTTTGCAAATTAAAACGATAAGCATCTTTTTTATCTACGATTATTAAACCTATACCAATATCTTCACGTATGATCATATTGCGTGAAAGTGCATTGCCGATGAATCGTAATTTTTCTTCTCTTCCATTTTGATTCAATTGTTCCTGAATATAAATTATATTCAATCCACAATCCAATAAATGAGCAGTAATTTGTAATGCTTTTTGACTTGTGGCACCATTTGAAAAACTTGCAGTATCAGTTAAAATACCTGTGTAGATACATTCTGATACTTCCTTACTTGGTGTATATTTTTCATCTAATAATTCTAATAACTTATAAATTAGTTCGCAGGTGGAACATGCTTTTACATCATGTAATATCCATTCTGCATCAATTTTTGGATTCAAATGATGATCGATTAAAACTAGTTTTGCAGTTGTGTTCTTTTTTATAAATTCATCTAAGGGTTCAATTCTTCCTAAATCATTAAAATCTAGACAAAATATCAATTCTGCAGTTTCTAT
>JANNVS010000159.1:0-7656 GCA_031414515.1 Sphingobacteriales bacterium
CTGGCTAGGTATTATGAAAGTTGGTGAAAATGGTGGTGCTATTCGCATTTTTTCAAAATTAATCAGTCCATTTTTTAGTCGTTTATTTCCAGAAATTCCGAAAAACCATCCTGCAATGGGTAGCATTTTAATGAATTATTCAGCTAATATGCTTGGTTTGGATAATGCGGCAACGCCTTTAGGTTTGAAAGCGATGAAAGAATTGCAAGACATCAATCCAAATAAAGAACAAGCATCGAATGCGATGATTATGTTTTTGACGTTGAATACAGCAGGTTTCACTATTATTCCTGTTAGTATTATTGCATTTAGAGCAACAGCTGGTGCATTAAATCCAACGGATATTTTTCTACCCTTATTAATTTCTACGTATGGTGGAATGATTTCAGGTTTAATTTTATGTACGTTCATTCAAAAAATAAAATGGGATTTAGTGTTGACTTCTTGGGTTTTCGGAATTATAGGTTTTATTAGCGGTCTCACCTATTTATTTAGCACGATGCCAAAAGAACAAATGACTATTGTAAGCAATATTGTTGGTGGTTTAATTATTTTTTCAGTTATCATTACATTTATTGCTTTTGCGTTTTTTAAAAAAGTAAATGTATACGAATCTTTTATTGACGGTGCAAAAGAAGGCTTTGAAATAACGGTAAAAATTATTCCATATTTAGTAGCGATGTTAGTTGGTATTGGAATTTTTAGAGCAAGTGGTGGCATGGAAATGATTACGCATGGTATTGCATCTTTGTTTAATTCATTAGGTTTTGATACGCGATTTGTTGATGCGTTACCTGTTGCTATTATGAAACCATTCAGCGGTAGTGGTGCGCGCGGCTTAATGGTAGATTTGATAAAACCTGTTGCTGAAGGTGGTTTAGGTGCAGATAGTTTTGCAGGAAGACTTGCCGGAATTTTTAACGGCAGCCACGATACTACATTTTATGTATTGGCTGTTTATTTCGGTGCAGTTGCTATTAAGAAAACACGTTATGTGGTTGCTACCAGTTTATTTGCTGAACTGGTAAGTATTGTTTTAAGTATTGTTGTTTGTTATGTATTTTTTGGATAAAGTTGTCTAAACTGTGATTTTTGTGATGAATATGATTAGTATGATTTATACACTAAAATGAAAATCACGGTTATCATGAAAATCAAATAAATCATAGTTCAGACATTTGATTATATTTTCTAAAATGTGTAAATTTATTTTCTAAAATAAAATGTATGACAACACAACAAGTAGCTGACAAATTTTATGAGTACATGCAACTCGGTGCATTTGATAAAATCTATGAAGAATTATACAGCGAAGATTGCGTGAGCAAGGAAGCACCTGGTTCTACCGATTGGCAAGATGCGCATGGCATGGCTGCCATACACGAGAAAGGAAAAAAATGGAATGAAGGCATTGAAGAAATGCATGGCGGAACGACGGAACAACCACGCGTTGCAGGCAATTATTTTACTACTTATATGACAATGGATTTTACACCAAAAGGCGGACAACGCATGAAAATGGAAGAAATTGGTTTTTTTGAAGTGAAAGACGGAAAAATTATTTCTGAACAATTCTTTTATTAACTTTTGTCAGAACTTTGATTGATGTGATTAGTTTGATTAAGTAAAGATGATTAGTAATCCAACTATCAATACATAAAATAATAAAGAGAATAGTACATTATACTTCGTATTTTCATCATTAATAAAAACACGAAAGGGTAGCCTTTTTCCTATAACTACAGAATACATCCAAGTTATTAAAGCACCAGAAAAAGTCCAGAATAACCTACTAAAACCATCTTCAGGCATACTATTAATTTAAAAGTCTTTTCGCATTTTCCAATGCTTCTTTCGGTGGATTGTTTCCGCTAAGCATCACGGCAATTTCGTGTAAGCGCTCGTTGCCTGCAAGAGTTTTTATTTCTGTAAATGTTTTTTCTTTGTCGTGATTTTTGTACACAAAGAAATGTTTGCTTGCTTTCGCTGCTACCTGTGGCAAATGCGTAATAGAAATTACCTGATGATTTTTTCCTAATGATTTTAAAATATTGCCTACTTTCTGTGCTACTTCACCAGAAATTCCTGTGTCAATTTCATCAAAAATAAGCGTTGGTAAGGTAACCGTTTCTGCCACCAAACTTTTTATAGCTAACATCAATCTCGATTTTTCACCACCACTGCCAACTTCATCTAAAGATTGTGGTGCCGAACCTTTATTGGCAGAAAACAACAATTTTATTTCATCAATACCAAATGCATTTAGTGTTGATGCATCAGCAGTTTTTTGCTCTAAAATAATATGACCAAACGGCATTCCTAAATCAACCAGCAAAGTAGATACTTTACTTTCTGCTGTTTTTATTTTTTCAGTTCTGTTTTTAGAAATGCGTTGTGCGGTGGCAAATAATTCTTTTTTCTCTTTTTTGATTTCAATTTCTAAACGCACAATTTCTTCTGAAGAATTTGCATACGCGTCTACTTTTTGTTGTAATTCTTGTTGCAATAAAATCAACTCATTTATTGCTGAAAAGTGATGTTTTTGCAATAATTTATTAATAGTAGTTTGTTTTTCCATCAGTTCCTGCACACGTTCATCATTGTATTCTGTAGCGTCAGCAATATTGGTAATTTGTCGAGTGATGCTTTTTAAATCAACGGTAATCGTTGTAAGTTTAGAGTGCATTTCTAACAACGCGCTATGAAAATCTGCCAACTGACTGATTTGTTTATTTGATTGTAACAATTGCGTTAACGCTGAAAATTCGTTGCCATCAATTAAATTGTACGCTTCTGCTAAATTGCGTTTTATCGTTTCTGCATTTTGCAACAAACCTAATTCACTTTCTATACTTTCAAATTCTTCTTCATTCAAATTTGCTTCTTTCAATTCATTTAATTGAAACGCAATAAAATCAAATTCTTTTTGCAAACGGATTTGTTCTTCTTGCAACTGATGCAAACGCGTTTGTTTTTGTTTGTATAAATTAAATGAAGTTTGATATTCTTTTACAACAGAAGTTTGTTTTGATAATTCATCTAAAATTTCGCAAAAGAAAAATTTATCTAATAAATTTTGTGTTTCGCCTTGCGCATGAATGTCTACTAATTGTTCTGTTAATTCTCTTAATACATCTAGTGTAACTGGCGAATCATTTATAAATGCGCGTGATTTTCCATTCGTATTTATTTCTCTTCTGATAATTGTTTCATCTTCGTATTCCAAATTAGTTGAAGAAAAGAATTTTTCCAACTTATACTTTTTTATGCTGAACGTTGCTTCAACCAAACATTTTTCCTCTTTGTTTCGCAACACATTTGTTTCCGCTCGTTTTCCTAAAATCAAATTCATAGCACCGAGCAAAATAGATTTTCCTGCACCAGTTTCGCCAGTAATAATATTGAGTTGCTTATCGAATTGAATTTCGACGGCTTCAATAATAGCATAATTTTTTATGGAAAGTGATTGTAACACAGCGTAAATTTAAGATTTACGAATTATGAATTATGATTTTACACAAGAAAATTATAAAAAAAGTTATGAAGACTCTAAGAGATCCGAACTTTAATCGTTCAATATTTATCTAAAGAAATTTACTTCTTGCCTATCTGTTTGTATTTTTCAGAGTTTACAGGATCTAACGATGATAATAATTGAGAAACAATTGCTCGTTCTGTCATATCACTTTTTGAATAAATATTAATTAATTCATCACTCTTGGATATAAAAAAATTTCGCAAAGGCAGTAATCCTGGATTATCAACATTAATATTTTGCAATAGAGTCAATGAAGTCGTGATTGCACTTCTGCCCTGGAATGCATCGCTATACATTTTATCTAATCCATTATAATGATAAGTATAAAAGGCAATTCTGAAATCTTTATAACGCGGATTTAACCAATTATCTACTAGCACAAAGCGATTAACTGTTCCTGTAGTAAAACTAATTCCACCATCAAACTGATTCCATCCTTTGTATTTTGCTTTCTCATTTGCAGGCACATTATTGGTTACTAAGAATGCCTGTTGAAAAAACGGTGTTCCACCATCTTTGTTAAAAGATTCATAATCGTAACCGATAATCATGTACGCATAGAATGCTAACAACGAAGTTAAATGTGTAACATAACCATTATCGTTATAATCTAAGTTCTGTAAATCTGCATAATTAAAATCAAATGTTTTATCCTGAATATTTAAAACCATTGAATTCAAATTTGTATTAAAAACAGGTCTCTGCGATTGTATAATTGCACTCGAACGATACTCGCCTTCTGTAGGAATCTCTGTAATATTAATAATTAGATTACATCTGATTCGTTCTACTTCTTTAAAATTATCTTTCGTCCATTTTCTGCCATTTAAAAACTCACGTATAAACGTTTCCATATTTTTAAAAACCTGTGGATCGATATTTTGATTTTTAGGCGCATTAATAGAAACCGTGCAATTTAATTCTTGCGCGAAAGAAATATTCAGTACTAAAAAAAACGTAATAAGTAATAACATTATCTTCTTCATAATAATTTTTCAATCTCTTTTATAATATCATTCGCAACTTCTTCCTTTTTCTTTAACTCGAATTTAGTGATTTTATTGTTACGATTCACTATCGTAATTTTATTTGTATTAAACTGAAAACCTGCACCTTTATCGTTTAATGAGTTGAGCACAACTATATCAAAATTCTTTTTTGTGAGTTTGATTTTCGCATGTTTCAATTCATCATTGGTTTCTAAAGCAAAACCTATAGACAACTGATTTATTTTCTTTATTTTTCCAAATTCAAAAGCAATATCTACATTCTTTCTCAATATAATAGAAAACTCAGCATCGCTCTTTTTTATTTTTTGATTTGAAACCGTTTTTGGCGTATAATCTGCAACCGCAGCTGCAAAAATGCAAATATCTGCTTTGGTGAAATATTTTTTACATGCTATATACATTTCATTTGCAGAAAACACACGTGTTACTTTAATACCATTTTTTACCTGCAATTTTGAAGGTCCTAAAATTAATTCGACATCAGCGCCTAAGTCGTATGCTAATTCTGCCAAGGAAACACCCATTTTTCCAGAAGAATGATTGCCTATAAAACGAACAGGATCGAGTGCTTCGTAGGTTGGACCAGCGGTAATTAGAATCTTTTTATTTAAAAACCTTGATATATGATTTGAGATTTTTCCATCTTGGTTCTTGGTTCCTGATTCTTTAATCAAGAAATCTATGATTTCTTGTGGTTCAGCCATTCTGCCTTCTCCTATTAATCCACTGGCTAATTCACCAGCGTTTACAGATATAATTTTATTGCCAAAGGATTTTATTTTTTGAAGATTGCTTTTCGTAGATGTATGTTTCCACATATCATCATCCATTGCTGGTGCTATATAAACTGGACAACGAGTTGATAGATAAACCGCAATTAGCAGATTATCACACATTCCATTTGCTATTTTAGAGATTGTCAAAGCTGAAGCAGGAGCAATAACCATTAAATCAGCCCAAAGTGCTAATTCAACGTGATTATTCCAATTCGTTTTATTGGTATTGATGTAATCAACATTGCATTCATTTTTAGAAAGTGTTGCTAAAGTTAAAGGTGTAATAAATTCAATAGCAGCCTTTGTCATAATAACCTTAACCAGAGCACCTTCTTTTACTAATAAGCGCACTAAAAAAGCTGCCTTGTAGGCAGCTATACTTCCACAAACTGCCAGCAAAATTTTTTTATCTTTCAGCATCGTTCGTGTATTTAGTTAACGATAAAAAATTCAGTTAACAACTCACATCGTTTATTATTAATTCTCTTTGTCTTTGAAATAAGTTTCGTCATTTAAGAACTCTTGCAAAGCCATTATTGTTGTTTTTGGCAATTTTTCGTAATAACGAGAAATTTCAATTTGCTCACGATTTTCAAAAACTTCTTCCAGATTGTCTGTAGCTGAAGCAAATTCTTCCAATTTACGATGTAATTCTTCTTTCAATTTTGCGTTCATTTGAGATGAGCGTGCAGAAATTACATTGATTGATTTATATAAATTTCCAGTTTTAGCTGTCAATTCATCTAAGTTTCTTGTTTCGATATAAGCTGAAACAGCTTTTCCTTCTTCTTTTTTTATAGTTGACATAATTCTATTTTTTATTTTTTTTTGATATTTGCATTTTGTCCAATTCTACCATATAAGTACTATTTGGATATTTAGTCTTAAATATTTCGTAAGCTTTTATTTCTTCTACTAATCTTTCCTCTTTTTTATTTTTATAACTACCATCTGCATATTTCTTCAAAGACTTAACTATTAAATAGTCTATTTTTTCGGGATTTTCATATTCTGGAAATTCTTTCAGAAAATTAGTCAGTGATACAGATGCTGCATAGTATTGTCCGATTTTGTAGTAAAGATAAGCATTTTCATAGGATTTTTTGCGCAATTTACCTCTTAATTCATCAATCTTTCCATTCGTTAGCTCCATTTTGGTGCTTTTAGGATATCTATTGACAAAATCCTGAAATGCATCAATTGCCTTTTGGGTGCTACCTTGTTCAAGAGAATATCTCGGAGATTGTTTTAAATAGCAAATTGCTTCGTCGTATGCAGCTTGTTCCGCATGTTCACTAGCTGGATAAGTATTATAAAAACTGCGCAAATAGAAAGAAGCCAGTTCATAACTACCATTTAGAAAGTGAGCATTGGCATACTTATAATAAATATCATCTACACTCTTTTGTCCTTTTAAGATAGTCAAAAGTTGTTCGTAAATTGGTATTGCTTTGTCGTATTTCTTTTTAGCATACAAATCGTCTGCCAGTTTTAGCTTGGCTTCCATATCGTTGCTTTTGAATACTTTGTCGTATTTGCGACTACAAGAAGCTAAAACGGTGACAAACAGTAAAAGATATAGTGACTTCTTAAAAAACATAAGTCCGCAAAGATAGGAATTAATTAGACAATTGGTGAATCGTAGAATTGAGTAATTGATGAATTTTAGGCTATTTGATGTTAATTTATTTTAAAATTTATAGTATCTAACAAATAAAACAAGCTGTTTATATTGTTTTGAATTTGATTTCTTAATATTTTCTATCTTTCGACATGCAACAATACCAACAATTCTTACACCATATTTTAGAAAACGGCACTAAAAAAGAAGATAGAACTGGCACAGGTACTATCAGTGTTTTTGGTTATCAAATGCGATTTGATTTGAATGAAGGTTTTCCGTTAATAACTACTAAAAAATTACATTTAAAATCAATTGTAGTAGAATTACTATGGTTTATTGCTGGCGATACTAATATTCAATATTTATGTAAAAATGGTTGTAATATCTGGAACGACTGGCCTTTTGCCAAATATCAGAAAAGTGCAGATTATCAAAATGAAACCATGAAAGAGTTTGCAGCAAAAATTGCAAACGATGATGATTTCGCAAAAAAATATGGCGAACTCGGTCCTGTGTATGGTTATCAATGGCGACATTGGCCTGACGGAAATGCTGGTGAAATCGACCAACTTACTAATCTCATTCATAACTTAAAAAATAATCCAGATTCGCGCCGTCATATTATTTCAGCATGGAATGTTGCTGATATTGATAACATGACCTTGCCACCTTGTCATTCACTTTTTCAATTTTATATAATTGACAATA
>JANNVS010000160.1:0-6585 GCA_031414515.1 Sphingobacteriales bacterium
AGATGCAACAATTAAAATAGTATCTGTAGAAATGTTTTTTTTCAAATCTTCAATATCTAATTGAAAATTTCCATCAACTTTTATTTGCTTGTAATTTAATTCAATAGCATCGGCTGCTTTGCAGAATGCTGGATGCGCCGTTTCTGCCAGTAACATTAATGGATTGCGCGATGGTTTATTTTTTTTCGACCATTCTTTCGCTGCTTTTACCGCCATAAAAATACTTTCTGTGCCGCCAGAAGTCATGCAACCACTTACATTTTCGTCTCCATGTAATAAATTAGCAGCTATATGTACAACTTCATTTTCCATTTTCTTTAAACTCGGAAAAACTGCAGGATTTAATGCATTTGTTGCAGAAAATTTTGAATATGCTTCGTTGATTGTTTTGTAATATTCATCACCTGGATAATACACATAACCAAAGAATTTTCCTTCTTTCCATTTCATATCATCAACTGTATATTCTTGCCAAAACTGATGAATTTCTTCTTTTGATAATCCGTTTTTCATGCTATAATTCTCTAATTCTACAATTCAATAATTATTTCAAACAACCATTAATGGTAAATGCACTGCTGATGCAAATTCATTCGTACAGAAAATTTGCATCGATGTTGGATTGCAAGCTACATCGTCAATTTCATCGAAGTGTTCAACATCAGCACCTGCAATAGAAATACGAATGCTTTCACCTTTTTTTATTAAGTGCGAAGTTGGTATCAATTCAAAATGTAATTTTTCAACTTTATTTGGAATCCATTCCAATGCATCTTCTTTGTTAAACGAATGATATGGTGCAAACACAGGCAATGGCGATTTTTTATTAGATTCTTTTCTGTGCAAGCCACGAAATTGACCTTCGGTAATATGCGTTGCTTTTCCAAATTTATCTATAGATGAAACATACACAAACAATTGAACATCTTTTGCATTAGAACTCACATAAATCTCTGCGCTTGCGTGTCCTGTGAGTTCCATGTTTTTTGTTAATGGCTCTGATGTAAAATGCAATAAATTTTTAGTTTTTTTCGACCAATCACTATACGCAATTCTTCTGTTGTATCTGTATTTCACCGTTAAACTATTCCAGCGAGTACCACCACCAGTTCCAAATTTCTTATCAATAGCATAATGCAAACAACCTTCTGTCTTTTCTTTTGCTTTTTCTACTATCTTATTATCTGAAGAAAATAAAAACGGTTTATATTTTGTTTCAGAAGGCATCCAATCATATACATGTCGCCATTGTTCTTTTCCCATTGCATAATAAGAAATTGGTGGTTCATCCATAATTCCGTTGTCAATATCTTTCAAATGGAAATCAAAGAAGCGCAGCATTTCTATCCAAACAGAAAATGTTTTTTTATTAGAAAATACAAAAGGTGAAATGTTTTGTGCTGGTCCATGATCCCAAGGTCCGACTAGCAATTTGATAGAATTCTTAGTGCTTAAATATCCTTTAATTGCAGAGTTTGCTAATGCGCCATCGTACCAGCCACCAATACGATAAATTGGTGTCTTAGATTTTTCAATTTTATCTTTATAATAGTGTACGGAAAATTCGTTGATACTTCGTTTTAATTCAGGATGCACGTCATTGCGAAACGTTATTTTATACATGCCTGAAAAAATATCAAAATTGCTTTGATGTTGCGCATGTGCCGTCTTATATTGTTCTGATGCTGTGTCTGCTTTTACAGGTTTAGGATTTTTAATCACCATACTCGCAAGAGCACCGATATATTTCAAATTATTTTTATCAAGAGATAAAGTTGTGTCGCGCCAAACTTCAATAAATTTTCCATGTCGAACACCGCCGGGAAAAACAATATCATTATACAAATCAAAAATACTGCTGCGAGGAATGCATGCTTTTACATTTGGATGTTGATTAACCAATAACATTTCCGCAGTAGTGCCTAAATAAGAAATTCCTGTAGAACCTACTTTTTGATTGCTCCAATTTTGCGAAATAATCCAGTCAACAATTTCTCTTCCGTCTTCAACTTCTTCTGGACTGAATTCCATATATCGTGTACCGAAAGATGCACCAGTACCGCGTACATCAATTATTACAATTGCATAGCCATACGATGTAAAAAACTCAATTTCTTTTTTTGAGATTTGTCCAAACAATGTTTTAGATAATAAACTGAATGGAAATTTTGTTTCAAAACTTCTTACATAGCGTGTTAGATATAAAACTGTCGGAATTTTTTTATCTTTTTCTAATTTCTTAGGTAAAAAAATATCTGCTGCTAATTTAATTCCATCGCGCATTTCTAAATATTCAGAATGATAATGAAATCCATTATAATCTGCAGAAGTGTAGCCTGAATATTGACCTAATGCACTTACTTTTTTCTGTTTGAAAATTCCTTTCTTGAAAGGCTTCTTCTCTATTGATTTCACGTTCATGAAAAAAAGTTACGATTTTTTTATGGAATTCCAACGGTTTATGTCTCTCTATAGGTAAAAGGAATCAGATTATGTTAGTTAAAACGTTTGGAAGTGCAGTTTTTGGTGTAGATGCCACCACAATTACGGTAGAAGTAAATATTTGCTCTGGAAAAGATTATTATTTAGTAGGATTGCCAGATTCAGCCATAAAAGAAAGCTGGAGCCGCGTAGAAAGTGCATTGCGCGTAAATAAATATCATATGCCAAGAATACGGATTATTGTAAATCTTGCACCAGCTGATATTCGCAAAGAAGGTTCTGCTTACGATTTACCAATTGCTATCGGAATTTTAGCTGCATCGGAACAAATAAAATCAGAAAATTTATCACGCTATATAATTATGGGTGAACTTTCTTTAGATGGAAAATTACAGCCGATAAAAGGTGCATTGCCAATTGCCATACAAGCACAAAATGAAGGATTTGAAGGATTTATTTTACCAAAACAAAATGCAAGAGAAGCTGCGATAGTTGATGGTTTAAAAGTATATGGCGTTGAGCATTTAGATGAAGTGGTAGATTTTCTTTCAGACAAAATAATATTAGAACAAACCATTGTAAAACCAGAATTAGATTTCTTTAGCAACATAGAAAATACTGCTTTTGATTTTTCTGATGTAAAAGGACAAGAAAATATTAAACGTGCATTAGAAATTGCAGCAGCAGGTGGACACAACGTAATTTTAATTGGACCACCTGGTGCAGGAAAAACAATGTTGGCAAAACGTATGCCTACTATTTTACCACCTTTATCTTTAGAAGAAGCGTTGGAAACTACCAAAATTCATTCTGTTGCCGGAAAGTTGAAACGCAATTCATCATTATTATATCAACGTCCTTTTCGTTCACCGCATCATACGGTTTCTGATGTGGCTTTAGTTGGTGGTGGTAGCCATCCACAACCTGGCGAAATTTCATTAGCTCATAACGGTGTTTTATTTTTAGATGAATTGCCAGAATTTAAACGTGCTGTTTTAGAAGTGATGCGCCAGCCAATGGAAGAACGCAAAGTAAATATTTCGCGCGCACGTTATTCAATTGATTATCCTGCAAATTTTATGTTGGTCGCAAGCATGAATCCATGTCCATGTGGTTACTACAATCATCCCGAAAAAGATTGCGTGTGCGGACCAGGAATTGTACATAAGTATTTAAATAAAATTTCAGGACCATTATTAGATAGAATTGATTTGCATGTAGAAGTTACACCTGTGAATTTAGAAGATTTATCATCTAAAAGATTGTCAGAAAAAAGTATCGAAATTAGAAAGCGAGTAATTGAAGCAAGATTTATTCAAGAAGCACGTTTTAAAGATGTTGAAATACATTGCAATGCACAAATGAGCACTAAACAAACAACAGAAGAATGTGCATTAGATGCTACTTCGCAAAATTTATTAAACACTGCGATGAAGCGATTAGGATTGTCGGCACGTGCCTACGAACGTATTATTCGCGTAGCAAGAACAATTGCAGATTTAGCAAAATGCGAAAATATTCAAATGGAACATTTAGCAGAAGCTATTCAATTCAGAAGTTTAGATAGAGAAAATTGGGCTGCGTGATCATAATAAACTCAATGATTTTGTTAGATTTTTTTAAGTTTACTAATGTCTATATGTTAGTCAATAAAAACTAGTTATTGTTTCAAACTCAAGAGTATTCAACTAAGATTTCCTTCTGTTGCGTATTTGTCATCTAAATTTCTGTAAATCTCGAAATACCTGAAGATTTTACAGACGTGATTGAAAGATAAATTGTTTTTAATTTGATATCTTAATCTTCATAAAAGTGCAGCTTATTTTGTATTTTTTTTAATTCAGTTTCCTTCTTTTCCAATTGATGTAAGAGATTTATTATAACATCAATTCCTTCAATATTTATATCTAATTCGTGGTGCAGTCGCAGTATTCTTTCTATGTCTGTTAGTTTTTCGTTGCTGATGTACAATGTCTGCTCTATCGTGGTTATTTCTACTAAACCTATTTCACTTAAATTATTGAAAAAGCTAATTTCTACACCATGATGGGTGCAAAGATGTTGCAATGGTATGAGCTTGCTTATCTTTTTCATGAGTTTCTTAATTTAGAAAGTTCTGTAAATAATTCTTTTTCCTTATCGCTGAGTTTTGCTGGCAATGTAATATTATAGGTGATGAATAAATCGCCGAATTGTCCATCTTTTTTATAAACAGGAAATCCTTTTCCGCTGAGTTTTACTTTAGTACCGTTTTGTGTTTCTGGTTTTACTTTCAGTGTTACTTTGCTTCCGTCAAAAGTTTCTATTTGTATGTTGCCGCCTAATATGGCACTGTAAATATCTAAATCTACAGTAGTATATAAATTATCATTTTCCAATTTAAAACGCGTATCGTTCTTTATGATAAAGGTGATGAGTAAATCGCCTTTTGGAGCACCGTTTGCGCCATCGCCGCCATGACCAATTAATCTTAAAACATGTCCGTCTTTAATGCCTGCTGGAACATTGAAACGGATGTTTTTTCCATTTACTGTTATCGTTCTTTTATGTGTGGTATAAACATCCTTAATTCCTAAATGCAACTCTGCGCTATAATCTTGTCCTTTGAAACTTGCTTTGCCTCGATTACTTCTTGCACCACCAGCACCGCCAAACATAGATTCATAGAAATCAGAAAAATCATTCCCAGAAAAATCACCGGAAGAGAAGCCACCACCAAAACCGCCTTGCTGATTTGAATTGCCATGTTGTTGCCTATATTGCTGCTGCTTATCCAGTTCATCTGCATGTTTCCAGTCTTTGCCATGCTTATCGTATTTCTTACGATTTTCTGCATTGCTCAATACTTCGTTTGCTTCGTTTACTTCCTTAAATTTTTGCAAAGCATCTGCATTGTTCGGATTTACATCTGGATGATATTTGCGTGCCAACTTTCGATATGCTTTTTTAATATCGTCTTTGGTAGCATTTTTTTCAAGGCCTAATATCTTATAATAATCTATAAATGCCATTGGTATAAATATACTGTAGAATTTACGTGCTTGTATTTAACGTCGATAGATTTTATGTCACAGAACTACACCGAGTTTCACAAAGTTCTCTGAGATTTTCTCCGTGAACTATGTGATACAATTTTATATGGTAATTAATACAGCATTTTTATCTAATGTTGGAGTCCGCACCAACTGATATGAAAAAATCAGGAACAACGCGCAATTAAACAATCGCACAACCCAAATTGCATACTCGCATAAGTCAAAAGTTATTTTTATTTAGTTGAATTTAAAATATTATTGTTGATTCTTTAAGATATAATTACCTAAAAAACAATCAACAAACAAAAAATAAGTACGTATTAATAGTAATTAATATCTTTTTTATAAAACATTTAAACCCGATAAATTGTAGTACGTTTTATAAACAAGCTTGTAGTTTAATTATACAAATTACTTAAAACATTTTTTAAACTTAAATTAATCATTATGCAAACAACACTTTTAGAGATACTTCCTATCTCGACAGACAATTATGTAGCATTTACTTTCTTTATAGGATGTATGGCTATGATGGCTGCTTCAGTATTTTTCTTTTTTGAAGTAGGTAACGTAAACAAGAAATGGCGAACATCGGTTTTAATTTCCGGTATTATTACATTTATCGCAGCAGTACATTATTACTACATGAGAGATTACTATCTTTCAACAAACGAGTCTCCAACGTTTTTCAGGTACGTAGATTGGTTATTAACCGTTCCTTTGATGTGTGTGGAATTTTATTTAATCACGAAAAAAGCAGGTGCTAAAACAATGTTATTAGTAAAACTAATTGTAGCATCTGTATTTATGTTGGTAACAGGCTATATTGGTGAAGCAATTTATGGCAAAGAATCTCAAAGCTGGATTTGGGGTTTTGTAAGCGGAATAGCTTATTTCTACATCGTGTACCTAATTTGGTTTGGTGAAGTTGCTAAATTGGCAAATAACTCAGGACCTGCAGTAGCAAAAGCAAACAGATCATTAGCTTGGTTTGTATTGGTAGGTTGGGCAATTTATCCAATTGGTTACATTGCTGGTACAGAAGGTGGAATCTTTGGAATCAAAATGTTCCAAAGTTTATCTATGGACATAGTTTACAATATTGGTG
>JANNVS010000161.1:0-14839 GCA_031414515.1 Sphingobacteriales bacterium
GCAAAAGCAGAATTAGAAAACCGAAAGAATCAAACGATTACTGCCTATAATCTTTCTCAACAGTATATTTCAAATGAGGTTAGAGCTGATGAGAATTTTAAAGGGAAAGAATTTTATGTTGAAGGTACTGTAACAGATATAAAAAAAGATATCATGGATGATATCTATGTTACATTAGATGGTGCAGAAATACTCAGAGAGATTCAATGCTATTTTGATGATAAAACAATAGCTTCACAATTAGAAAAAGGAATGAAAGTAACATTCTATGGTAAATGCGATGGGTTGATGATGAATGTATTAATGAAGAATTGCATAATAGCAGAAAATTTAAAAGAATTAGAAAAGAGAGCGCAATAGTCATAAAGAATATAATATGATGTATAAAAGCGAAATCCATAATAAGGATTTCGCTTTTTAAATAAACAAACTTTTAACTATCTTGTTAAACAAAAGCGTATGTACATCAAAAACCAATGGTATTTAGCTTGTTTATTAGATGAATTGCGTCATCAAAATCCACTGAAAAAGAAAATTTGTGGTGAAGAAATCGTATTGTTCAAAAATTCATCCGCTAAAATTGGTGCAGTAGAAGACAGATGTTGTCATCGTAATGTCAATCTTTCACTTGGTTATGTGCAAGGTGAAAATTTAAAATGCGGCTACCACGGTTGGGAATATAATTGCGAAGGAAAGTGTGTATTGATTCCATCTTTATCTGATGAAGAACGAATACCAGCATCCGCTAAAATAAAAAAATATATTGTTGAAATAAAATATCAATGCGTTTGGATTTGGATTGGTGAAGAAGAAAAAGTCGATCTTACATTAATTCCGCCAATGCACGAAATGGATGCATATCCTAATGTGTATAATTATCACAACATTGATGCGGATTTGCAATTAGTAGCAGAAAGTTTATTTGATGCGTATCATATCAGTCATGTGCATCGCAACAGCATTAAAGGTATGATGGGTGCGCTCAAACACGAAAAAATTAATTTTAATTTACAAGTTGGCGAAAACTCTATTATTGGAAATTATTTCAGAGACAATGATAGAAGTATTTTTGAACGAATTTATTTTGGCAATAATAAAAAAGTAGAAACGCATTTTGGATTTTGGTTTCCAAACATTTCTAAGCTTGATATTCGATTCAAAAATCGTCACATGGTAATCTACGAACACTTTTATCAAATAGATGAAACCACAGTAAGTATGTGTCAGATTACATTATGGAGAAATATTCTCGGATTTTTACCATTGCCGTTTGCTAAGAAATTTATGCTGAATAAATCTATCAATATTGTGCAAGAAGACATTGCCTTTCTAGAAAACAATAAACGCATCAAGAAGGAAACAGGTAAAAGTGATTTATTGATAAAATCAGATGAAGTGACTTTTGAATTTATGAAATTGTGGAAACGTAAAATTATGATTGAATGAGAGAATGGTTACGCAAAAAAATAAAATCAAAACTAAAAAACTACAAAGTAGCTATCAACACTATTGATACTTCGTTGCCGTATCATCTTGTAACAAAAAAGAAAGTGGCTATTGTTGGCGCAGGTATTGCCGGTTTAAGCGCAGCAGCAAACTTAGCAGAGCGTGGGTTTGATGTAACACTTTTCGAAAAAAATAATTATCTCGGCGGAAAAGTGGGTTCGTGGCAATTTGAAAGTAATGGTGAAACCTTACAAGTGGAACATGGCTTTCATGCATTTTTCAGGCAATATTATAATCTGAGAAATTTCATGAAAAAGCTCGATATATACAAACATCTCATTCCAATTGACGATTATGTAATTTTTTATCAAAATGGAAAACAACAAGGTTTTGCTGGTATTGATAACACACCTGGTTTAAATATTTTAGACTTACGAAAAAAAGGTGTGTTAAACTTCTGGACATTCATCAATCCGATGTCAATGTCATTTTTGAAGTTATTACGTTATCATCCAATTAAAACATTTGAGAAATACGACAGTATAAGTTTTGAGCAATTTGCTAAACAAACCGCAATGCCAAATCATATGCGTTTGGTATTTAACAGTTTTACGCGCGCATTTTTTGCAGAACCGCATAAAATGAGTTTAGCAGAATTGATAAAAGGATTTCATTTTTATTTTTTAAGTAACGATGATGGTTTAATTTATGATGTACTAAACGATGATTTTGAACATACTTTTTTAAAACCAATTGAAGACTTTTTGCTACAACATCACGTCAACATTCAACGAAATACTTCTATTGAGAAAATAGAATACGTTGATGAAAAATTTATCGTGAACAATGAAACCTTTGATTATTGTATTTTAAGTTTAGATGTAAAACATTTAAAACCATTAGTGCAAAATTCTACTGGTTTAGAAAAATATACGTTTTTGCAAACCAACATGAATGAAATAAAATGCACAGATAGGTATGCAGTATTGCGTATTTGGACAGATACTTTTGAAGTCAACCAAACTTTGCCTTACTTTATTTTTACAGACAGATTACAATGTTTAGATAGTGTAACGTTTTATCACAAAATGGAAAAAGAATCTGAAGCATGGAGCACAAAAAATAATGGTGGAATTTTTGAATTGCATTCTTATTCTTTGCCTGATGATTTGAAAAATGATACTGACATTAAACAACAATTATTAAATGAATTATTTCATTATTTTCCTGAATTAATAAAAATGCAAATCAAGCATGAATATTTTCAACACAAAGATGATTTTCCAGCATTTCATTTAAATCAACACAAAAACAGACCAACTATACAAACTGAAATTCCTAATTTATTTTTTGCAGGCGATTGGGTGAAACTACCTGTTCCTTCTATGTTAATGGAAGCATCGTACACAAGTGGTTCTATGGCAAGTAATTTTATTTTTAAACAGGAAAATCTGCAAGAAAATTTATTGGAAAGCGTATATGGCTATGGTTTATTAGCAAAAGAATAATTATTGAAACAACAATATACATATCTTTTCTTGATGTTATTTACGTTAGCAGGTCCACTTTTATTAAGTTTTGACAACCGAGTTGCTTACTATAAGAGATGGAAATATTTACCAATACCACTTTTAATAACTACTGTCTATTTTGTAATTTGGGATTCTTATTTTACAAAAATTGGCGTTTGGAGTTTTAATGAAACCTATATTATAGGAATTAAGATTTTCTTGTTGCCAATAGAAGAATGGTTGTTTTTTATTTTCGTTCCGTTTGCTTGTTTATTTATTTACGAATGCACGAATTACTATATCAAGAAAGATTTTTTACAAAAATATGCTTATAAAATAAATACTGCAATATTAATAATCATTAGTGCTGTAGCTATTTTAAACATACACAAAACATATACTGCTTTTAATTTTATTTCTGCTGCTGTGCTAATGGCATTTGTACAATTTATTTTAAAACCACATTGGTTAGGAAGATTTTATATTGGCTACTTTTTTTCGTTAATTCCATTTTTTTTAGTGAATGGTATTTTAACCTACTTGCCTGTGGTAACTTATAATGATGCAGAAAATTTAGGTATTCGTTTATTTACGATTCCAATTGAAGACGCGATTTACTGTTTATTATTATTGCTGATGAATGTAACGATGTATGAATGTTTAAAAGCTAGAAATAATTAGGCTACATTTTCTGTTTGAAATTGCATTTCGAATAATTGTTTATAATAACCATCCTGTATTTCCAATAATTCATTGTGTGTGCCAATTTCTTTTATTTCACCGTGTTCCAACACCATTATCTTATCAGCGTTTTGTATCGTAGATAAGCGATGAGCAATCACAATTGAAGTTCTTCCTTTTACCAATGTTTCAATTGCGTGTTGAATTAAATTTTCCGATTCTGTGTCAACACTCGATGTAGCTTCATCTAAAATTAAAATCTGCGGATTATACACTAACGCACGAATAAAAGAAATTAATTGTCGCTGACCAACCGATAACGTAGAACCACGTTCCATTACATTATGCTGATAACCATTCGGCAATTCCATAATAAAATTATGTGCGCCAACCAATTTACTTGCTTCAATTACTTGTGTTTCTATTATCGAAGGATTTTTTAGCGTGATATTATCTAAGACAGAACCTGAAAATAAAAATACATCTTGCAAAACCGTACCGATATAAGAACGCAAGGTATTTAGTTTATAATCTTTTGTATTGATACCATCTAATAAAATAATTCCTTTATTTATTTCGTAAAATCTGTTTAAAATATTTATGGTGGAAGATTTCCCTGAGCCAGTAGCACCAACAATAGCTAATGTTTCACCAGCTTTCACTCTAAAGGAAATGTTTTTCAAAACGTAGTCTTCTTTATTGTAAGCAAACCAAACATCTTGAAATTCAATATTTCCTTGTATGCTTTTTGGTGCAAGTGTTCCGTTGTCTTCAATTTTATCATTCGTATCTAACAATCTAAATACACGTTCAGATGCAATGATACCCATTTGCAACGTATTAAATTTATCAGCCAGCATACGTAACGGTCGAAATGCCAAATTCAGATATAAAATAAAGGACGTGAAAATACCAACTGTAGCAAAACCATTCATCACCTGATTAGCACCATACCAAATTAACAATGAAATTGCCAAAGCTAAAATCACTTCTACGACAGGAAAGAAAATAGAATAGTACAAAACAGACTTATCGTTTGCTATATAATGTTCATGATTGAGTTTATCAAATTTTTGAAATTCCCTGTCTTGTGCATTAAAAATCTGCACGATACGCATACCGGAAATATGTTCCTGCACAAAAGAATTTAATTGTGCTACTTTATCACGCACATCATTAAACGACACACGTACTTTTTCTTTGAAAATATAGGTAGCAATTAAAATAATTGGAAATGTAGTTAAACAAACCAGCGCTAATTTCCAGTTGATATATACCATAAATACAATCACAAAAATAAGTGTAAGTATGTCAGCAACAATCGTAATCAATCCTTCAGAAAAAATATTATTGATAGCTTCGATATCGTTAATTGTTCTTGTTGTGATAATTCCAACTGGTGTTTTATCAAAAAATTTCAATCGCATTGTTTGCACATGATTAAAAAGTTTAGTGCGCAAATCGAGCATAATGGTTTGCCCAAGTTTGGTAGAATGTAAACCAAATAAATATTTTACGAAAAATTCAGTCACTAACGTCAGCAACAAAATCAAACCCATCACTTCCAAGCCTTTTCCGTTTTGCTTAATGATGTTATTATCAACGGTAAGCTGAATGATATATGGACGCAATGGTGTAACAATAGCGACCAAAATTCCCAAACTTAATGAAAGAAAGAATAATTGTTTAAAAGGCAACGCCAATTTTATTACTCGTTTGAGTGTTTGCCAGTCGCTACCTTTTTTTTGTTTTGTTGTCATTATTTAATTTTTCTCGCAATTCCGATAGTTATCGGAACGCAAAGTGCGCAAAGTTTTGTCAACTATTTTTTGTCAACTGTAAAATTATAATCAATCTTCCACAAAAATAAACCTTTTGCTGGAACTGCAAGTTTCACTTCTAAAGTTTCTTTGTTTAAAACCGCATTGATAATATCTTGTTCATTCAATTTATCTAAACCAACCATTAATAATGCTGCGGTAATTCTGCGCACCATGTTTCTTAAAAACCGATTTGCTGTAATTGTAAAAACCAAGCCTGTTTCTGTTGTTTGCCAAAACGCGTTTTCTAAAGTACAAATTGATGTCTTGTTATCACTTCCTTTTTTTTCAAAAGCAAAGAAATCGTGTTCGCCAAAAAGTTGTTGAATACAATGATTCATTTTATTAATATTCGGTTGTTGGTTGAATAAAAAACTTCGTTCTTCTAAAAATGGATTTTTCTCAAAATGAATAAAATATTTATAGGTTCTGCTGATAGCATCAAAACGTGCATGCAAATCAGGTTTTACTTCAAAAAATTTACTGATAGCAATATCATCAGGCAACATACTATTTATACGATATAAAAAACTTTCAGGAATATTTTTTTCTATATCAAAATGTGCGAAATATTCGTATGCATGAACACCAGCATCTGTTCTGCCACAACCTGTAATTTCAATAGCAGAAGCAAATATCTTAGACAGATTTTCTTCTAAAATTTCCTGCACAGAGATAGCATTTTCCTGTCGCTGCCAACCTGAGTAATTTTTCCCGTTGTATGATAATTGTAAAAAATGACGCATTTTACAGACTAATAGACTTTTAGGTACAAGATTATGAGATGCAAGATAAAATACATTTTATTTAGATTTACGTTTTTAAATTTTTAATTTTGTAATATCAAGTCTTGATTCTCAAATCTCATAATCTAAATCTCTAATTATGATACAGCGTATTCAATCTATTTATTTACTATTAGTAGTAATTGCTTGTGTAGCTTATATTTTTGTTCCATTTGGACAAATTAAAACGCTTGAAGGTGGCTTGGAAACTTGGGCAATTAAACAAGTAGTTCCAATTATGATTGCTGATATTATAGTTGCTGCGCTTGCATTTATATCGATTTTCTTGTTTAAAAACAGAAAAATACAAATGAAAGTAGTTTTAGTGAATATTGTACTTTGTTTAGTTTTAATTGGTTTATTTATTTTTGGATTAACGCAACATATAGGCATTCAAAATTATGTTTTTAAAATTGGTTCTATTCTACCTGTGTTTATTTTATTGTTTAATATGCTTGCATACGGTAGCATCAAACACGATGAAGCATTGGTAAAAAGTATGGATAGATTGAGGTAAATTGGATTAATAGATTGCAAGAACAAAGAGCCGAGATTTATTGCACAAAACCAAGTCTTTGTTCTTGGTTCTAATAATCTTGACTCTTACTTAGAATTTCCAGATTTCTGTAAAGCCTTCTTTATTTACACCGCAAATAATTGTTTTGCCGATTTGTATGTTTTTTAGATCAGGTGTTTGCGTATAACGTGTTTCTGAGAAAGTAAGATTGTCGTAGCTGTAAACAGAACTATCTTTTGTGTAATAAATTTTATTTTCAATTACTTTTACGTTTCTTGCATTTTCAATCGGAATATTTTTGATGTAGTTTCCCTGATTGTCAAAAATAAAAATGCCATTTTTAATATCTATCAAATACAATAAAATTCCTGATTCTATAATTTGTCTTGGATTTATTTTTTGACCAATTAACAATGATAGTGTATTGCTTGTAAATGCTGGTGTTTGGTCTTTATCTAATTTTACTAAACGCTGCGAGCCAGCATCAAACAACCATAAATAATTATTATCATATGATGTGCCAACGCAAGTAATAATGTAAGTTCCTAAGTTATAAGCATCTATAATATCCAGTTCGCGCATACGGTTATCAAGCTGAATAATCTTTCCAAAATCAGGTGAAAATAAAATCGTTTTAAAACCATTTGCACTAATGACATCTGTATGTTCATTTATATAAATACTTCCGTAATTCTGAAAGAAAGTACCATCAGAATTGTAGCGGTCTATCATTCCTTTTTGTAATAAAAAAATATCGTTCGTTGTATTTATAAAAAGATCGGTAGAAGTTTTTTGTATGGTCTTGAAGTAGATTGGTGTGGCGGAAAAAGATAAAAATATCCACAGACCACAGACGATAGTCCATAGCAGTTTAGAGAAAAATATTTTTCTCGTACATTGACCATCGACTATTGACCATTGACTATTCATTCTTCAAATTTATTTAACTTCATTTCGTTACCATCAAAAACTGCGTAATTACTATTTACTATCCAATCGCCTAAGTTAATGTACATGCTTTTTTCGTTTAATTTTATTTCCATTGGCAAATGTCGGTGACCCATCACAAAACAATCGTAATGCTTTTCGGTAAGTTTTCGTTTGCAATACTGAATCAGCCATTCTTTATCTTCACCTTTAAATACTTCAATACTCGGATCGGTAAAATTGTGCCGCGACCAAAGTTGTGCAATTTTTATACCAATGTCAGGATGCAGCCAGCGAAACAGCCAACGACAGATTGGATTTGTGAAAATTTTCTTTAGAATCTTATATTTTTTATCTTTCGGGCCTAAACCATCACCATGTGCTAACAAAAAGTTCTTATTGTTAGATTGTAATTCAATTTTATCGTGAAAAAGTATTGCACCGATTTCTTTTTGTAAATAATCGTGTAGCCATAAATCGTGGTTTCCGGTGAAAATATAAATCTCAATTCCTTTTTCTTTTAAGTCAATTAGTTTTGCAAAAAAGCGAATAAAATATTTTGGAACTACGTGCTTATATTCAAACCAAAAATCAAAAGTATCGCCAACTAAAAAAATAGCTTGTGCATCTTGTTCTATTGATTGTAAAAAACGAATGAGTTTTTTTTCACGCTCTATACTAGCTTCATAATTTGGCGCACCGAGATGCATATCGGAAATGAAGTATAGTTTTTTATTGGATTGCAGATTAACGTTAAGAATCATCTATGTAAAAGTAGAAAAAACAATTGACTAATGACTCTTTTCAAACATCTCAATCTTATCTTTCAAACTCAGCAAAAATTCAATGTCATCGTAGCCATTAATCATACATGTTTTTTTGTATGGGTTGATATCAAAAGTTTCTTTTTCCTGTGTAGATACTATTTCTATTTCTTGTTTTTCTAAATCTATTTTTATTTCTATTGCAGGATTTTTTTCTATTTCAAGAAATAATTTTTTTGAGAAATCTGAAGAAACAACTACTGGCAACAAACCATTATTCAATGCATTGTTTTTAAAAATATCCGCAAAAAAACTCGACACAACTACCTTAAATCCATAATCGTGAATTGCCCACGCTGCATGTTCACGCGATGAACCACAACCAAAATTTTTGCCAACTATTAAAATTTTACCTGAAAAGTTTTTATTGTTCAAAACAAAATCTACTTTCAAAGAATTATCAGCATTGTATCGCCAATCGCGAAATAAATTATCTCCAAAACCTTCGCGTGTAGTTGCTTTTAAAAAACGCGCAGGAATGATTTGGTCAGTGTCCACATCTTCCATATTTAATGGAACTGCAGTAGTTTGTATAGTGGTGAATTTTTCCATATTTCTTTTTTTGTCATTTCGAATGTAGTGAGAAATCTCGCTAATTAATCTAACAGATCGCTTCGTGCCTCGCAATGACGTTTACAAAAACTCTCTTACATCTGTAATTTTTCCTGTTATTGCAGCAGCAGCAGCCATCAACGGACTTGCCAGTAATGTTCGTGCACCTTGTCCTTGTCGTCCTTCAAAATTTCTGTTTGAAGTAGAAATGCAATATTTTCCTGCAGGAATCTTATCTTCATTCATTCCTAAACATGCAGAACAACCTGGCTCGCGTAATTCCATTCCAGCATCTTTTAAAATAATATCCAAACCTTCTGCAATTGCGTGTTGTTCTATTTGTTTGCTGCCAGGAACTACCCAAACGGTAACATTTTCTGCTTTTTGTTTTCCTTTTACTAATGAACAAAATTGCCTGAAATCTTCCATGCGCGAGTTCGTACAACTTCCTAAAAAAACATAATCAATTTCTTTTCCAACCAATGATTGTCCTTTTTGAAAGTTCATGTATTGCAAAGCTTTCTCTAAACCAGCATCATCATTATTTGGAATCGTATCAGTAATTTTAATGCCCATTGCAGGATTCGTTCCGTACGTAATCATTGGCTCAATATCTGCTGCATCAAAAGTATATTCCTTATCAAAAATGGCATCTTCATCAGTTTTCAGTAGTTGCCATTTTTTTACATTTGTTTCAAAATTTTCTGTACTGAATTTTCTGTCTTTTAAATAAGCAAACGTAATTTCATCTGGCGCAATAATTCCACCACGCGCACCCATTTCTATACTCATATTACAAATTGTCATGCGCGCTTCCATGGTTAAACTGCGAATGGCTGAACCTGCATATTCTACAAAATAACCAGTACCACCACTCGTTGAGATTTTAGAAATGATATATAAAATAATATCTTTTGAGGTAACACCTTTTCCTAAAATACCATCAACATTAATACGCATTTTTTTAGGTTTGGTTTGTAAAATACATTGCGTTGCCAAAACCTGTTCCACTTCAGAAGTACCAATGCCAAACGCAATAGCACCTAACGCACCATGCGTAGAAGTATGCGAGTCGCCACAAACTATAGTTAAACCTGGTTGCGTGATGCCGAGTTCTGGACCAATTACATGCACAATTCCTTGAAACGGATGACCTAAACCATATAATTCTATGCCGTGGTTTTTGCAATTTTCAATCAAGGTATCTACTTGTTTTCTCGACAATGCTTCTTTAATGGGTTGTAATTGATTTTTTGTTGGCACATTATGGTCAGCTGTTGCGATGGTTTGTTTTGGTCTAAAAACAGGAATACCTTTTTTATCCAAGCCTGCAAATGCCTGTGGCGTAGTTACTTCGTGAATAAAATGTTTGTCGATATAAATAACCTGCGGACCATTTTCTATTTCCTGCACTACATGTGCGTCCCAGATTTTATCAAATAATGTTGTTGCCATTTATAAATAATTGAATGGACAAGTTAACCAAATTACTCGGCTCGTATTTTCATTTTTGATTACCATTTTATTAAAAGTTGAAAATAATATGTATCTTTTGAGTCCAAAAAATAGCTAATGTCCATTCCAATTTCAGGTTTTGTAAAAGAAGGTTTTGAAAAACTAAAAACTACTTTTGAAGAAAATTTTGCCAAAAGAAAAGAAGTAGGTGCTTCTTGTTGCGTATATTATAAAGGCGAAAAAGTAGTTGACCTTTGGGGTGGCTTTCGTGATAAAAACAAAAAACAATATTGGGAAGAAGATACGATTGCCATTGTATTTTCTTCTTCGAAAGGAATTTCTTCGATGGCTTTTGCATTATTACATTCCAAAGGTTTGATTGATTATGATGAAAAAGTCTCTACATATTGGCCAGAATTTGGTTGCAATGGAAAAGAAAATATTACGATTCGTCAATTATTAGCACATCAGGCTGGTTTATTTACGAACGATAAAAAGCTGAATTACGAAGTATTGACAAATGAAGATGCCCTATCAAACTGTTTGGCAAAACAAAAACCATATTGGAATCCAGGCGACAAAAAAGGATATCATGCTTGGACGATTGCAATGTATCAAAATGAAATTTGCAAACGTGTAGATCCACTTAAAAAACCATTACATAAATTTTTTAAAAGTGAAATTGCAGATGCTTTAGATATCGATTTTCATATTGGTTTGCCAAAAGAAATTCCGCAACATAGAGTAGCACAATTAATTCCATTTTTACCGCAGGAAGCTTTCGGCAAAAGCAACACCGATTTTAGAACAATAATGAAAGGAATTTTGAATCCATTTTCACTTTTTTATAAATCGATGTTGAATCCACCACATGCTTTAAACTTAAATAATTTTAATGATAGAAAATACACAGAAATTCCATTGGGTTCTGCACATGGTTTTGGCAACGCACGTTCTATAGCACAAGTATATAATGAATTTTCTACAGGCGGAAAAAATTTACATATAATCAAAGAAACATTAGCGTTGTTAGAAGCTGCACCAACGCATCCAAAAAGCGGAAAAATAGATTTAGTTTTAAATGTAGATATTCCATTCTCATTAGGGTTTGCAAAGCCTTCTGAATATCAAAATTTTGGTGCCAACTATAGGAGTTATGGCTCATTTGGCGCTGGTGGTTCTGGTGGTTTTGCCGATCCGGAAAAACAAGTTGCCTTTGGTTATGTAATGAATAAAATGGGAACGCATATTGCCAACGATCCGAGAGAATTTGCGTTGCGCATTGCTACGTACGATTGTATTTTTGAGATAGAACAAAAAGAAAGTTCTATGAAAAAAGATATTGAAATGGTGAGTTAAATTCAATAATTCCTTTTAAGCCACATATAATCATAGACTTAAAAAGTATAGAAAAAGATTATTACAATTCATCTCATTAGCCAAGTTACATTTACTACTTTATATCCTGCTTTTACTATTTTCTATGATTCTATGTAGTTAAATAATAATAGTGTAACTTACCTAAATATTTTTATGTATGATAGATTTTATTCAAGATATTATTTCGCGCTTTGGTGGTAGATATTTCGGTAGCGAACAGGAAAAAAAAGCACAATACTATACAGCAGATATTCTGAAAAAATATTGTACAAAAGTTGGTATAGAAGAATTTCAATCGCCTTTAGAATCTCACTTTCAATCATTAAAAATATTTTGCATTGTCTATATCATTGTTTTAATTTTCTTCAAAATTGATATTCGCATTGCTGCTGGTTTAGGTTTATTAAATACAATTTTATTTCTTGGTCATTTTGTAACCTATCGTCATTGGTTAGATTTTTTATTCTCAAATAAACCATCGTGGAATGTGATTGGCGATATTGAACCAATAAATACTGCTACTTCAACCATTATTGTTGCTGGACATATCGACAGCGTGAAAGAATTCAAATGGTGGTATAAATTAAAACATGCAGGTGCTGTGCTTTCCGTGATTGCAGGTTTTCAAATTACATTATTAGGTTTATATTCGTTTTTAAGTCTATTTATTTCTGCAATATGGTTTACGTATATCTGGTGGATTTTTGTCATTATCACACCAATACTAATTGTGTTTTATGATATGCATGGTGAAAATGTAGTAGATGGCGCGTCAGATAATTTAACTGGTGTTGCATTAGCGGTAGAAATGGCAAAAGTGTTTTCATCTACTAAATTAAAAAATACAAGATTAAGATTAATAAGTTTTGGTTCGGAAGAAGCTGCTTTGCGTGGTGCGCATGCTTATGCGAATACACACAAGCAACAGTTAATTGATGAAAAAGCATTCTTATTTAATTTAGATACAATTAAAGAAAAAAAATATTTAACGATTGCTTCTTCTGAAATAAATACGTTAGTTTTTTACGATAAAGCAAATGTGCAACTGGTAGAAAATTCATTTAAAGCAACGAATACACCTTATCAGGTTTTGCCGCTTGGTGTTGGTGCATCTGATGCATCTGCATTTCATATTGCTGGATTGCCAGCAGTTTGTGTTATAGGCATGCGTTCCGATAGTTTAGATCCAATTTATCACACAAGATTAGATGTTGTAGAAAATATAGAACCTGAAGCATTGGAAGCAATGAAAGAAGTGCTTATTCATTTTATTGAAACCTGGGACAAGAAGTAACACTTATCCTTTAAACATTAGATAAATAACGTTGTTTATTTACAAAATCTGTATAATTTCTAGTAAATTTAAAAATCTAAAAATAACAATATGTCACAAATAAGAGGCGCAAACGTTTTGGTAACAGGCGGCGCAAACGGAATCGGAAAATTAATGGGTTTGAAATGCTTACAGGAAGGTGCTGCAAACTTAATAATTTGGGATATCAACGAAGAAAATTTGTTAAAAACAGCACAAGAATTTTCGTCCAAAGGTTATAAAAATGTTTCTACGTTTGTAGTAGATGTTTCTAATATTGATGATATTGAAAAATCGGCAACAGAAGTTTTATTGGAAATTGGCAATATTGATATTTTATTCAATAACGCAGGAATTGTTGCTGGTAAAAAATCTTTTTGGGAACACACGGCAAAAGATATAGAAAAAACACTAAGTATTAATGTAAGTGGCGTGATGAATGTGACGCGTGTTTTTATACAAGATATGATTAAACAACGCAAAGGACATGTCATCAATATTGCATCTGCATCAAGCTTTATTCCTTTGCCAAAAGGATCGGTGTATGCATCCAGCAAATGGGCAGTTTTAGGTTGGAGCGAAAGTTTGCGGATGGAATTTGAATTGGAAGGAAAAGATTTACATGTTACTACAGTTTGTCCAAGTTATATTGACACAGGTATGTTTAAAGGCGTGAAAGCACCACTTCTTTTTCCATTATTACAACCAGAAGATGCAACCAATAAAATTATAAAAGCAGTAAAAAATAATGAAGCCCTTTTGTTAATGCCTGAAAATCTACCTATTGTTCCTTTCTTAAAAGGTATTGTTCCTTCAAAAATATTTGATAAAGTTGCTGGTTTCTTAGGCGTTTATTCATCTATGAATAGTTTTGAAGGAAGATCAAAAGAAGAACGTGTTCCTGAAAAGAAAACGAAGGTGAAATAAAGAATTTGTATTATTATGCAATTCAAAGATCTTATAAAAGATAAATCTAAAATTGATATCACAGATATACGTGAGTCATGGAAATGGTTAATTTCAAATCAAAAAGACATTTTAATTGTGACCATTTTCGGTGATTTATTTTTAATTGGCAATAATGATGAGATAAATTGGTTAGAAACAGGTACTGGCAATCTAACTACTATTGCAAATAATTTTGAAGATTTTAAGATTCAACTTCAGAATCAGGATAATTATAATAATTGGTTTTTAAATTGGCTTCATGAAGACATTAGAAATTCTGGAATAGCATTAGAAGACAATCAGGTTTTTAGTTTTAAAAAGCCTTTAATGCTTGGTGGCGATTATAGTTTTGACAATATTGAACCAACAGATATTAGTGTTCATTTTCATTTTTCGAGCCAAATCTGCAAACAAATAAAAGATTTGCCCGACGGAACAAAAGTAAATAATTTTACAATTCATTAATTAAAAACATGCCAACAAAAACTTTATCCAATATAAAATCCGTTATAGACAAGCAACGTGATTTTTTTGAAAGTAATGCTACACGTGATATTGATTTCCGTATGGAGCAATTGAAGAAACTTAAAAAAGCATTACAGGACAATGAAGAAAATATTTACGCTGCGCTGAATACTGATTTTAAGAAATCGAAGTTTGAAAGTTTCGCAACAGAAATTG
>JANNVS010000162.1:0-7450 GCA_031414515.1 Sphingobacteriales bacterium
CTTACCAAATGGAATAGTTGAAAAAACAGAATCCTATATTGATGGAAAATTAAAAATTGTTACAAACCCAAGTATGAATCCTTCAACAGATAAAAAAGAAAATACCTCAAAGGCTGAATCAGAGGAAATGGCAACAAAAAAAGGGCTGATTTTACGCTTGAAAGAGAAAAACAAATAAAATTATACAGTTTTCAGTAGCACTCTATAGTTTAGCTGCCTTTAATAAATTAAAGCAATTCATTTCCAAATCTAGTAATTTGTATCACCATTAATCGTGATTATACTACAATAATAAACAATAATAAACAATTGTTAAAAAAAATGTTATAGTATGTTAACTTAATTTGTTTTCTTTGTAAAAATAAATATACAAGTATGAAATACGTAAACAAAATCAGTATCCTTTTAGCATTCTGCTTATGTAGTTTTACCTTAGTGGCCCAAACTACAGTAAAAGGTAAAGTTACAGATGGTAAAGAACCTATAATAGGTGCAAATATCACAGTTAAAGGAACAACAGAAGGCGCCGTTACTGACATAGACGGTAAATTCGAAATAACAACAAATCAGGCAACACCTATAACATTAGTTGTCACTATGGTTGGCATGGCTACTTCCGAATTAAAAGTTGAAGGCAATAAAGACGATATCACTGTAACCTTGTCTGAAGAAACAAGTTTATTGAATGATGTAGTAGTTGCTGCATCGCGTGTAGAAGAAAAAATATTGGAATCGCCAGTGACCATTGAAAAAATGGATCAGAAGGCAATTAAAACTGCATCTTCTGCAGATTACTATGATGATTTAGCAAAACTAAAAGGTGTACAAACAATAAGTGGTAGTATGACTTTTACGTCTGTTAATACACGTGGTTTTGGTGGTATCTCTAATACTCGTTTTGTTCAGTTAATGGACGGAATGGATAATGCAGCTCCATTATTAAATTTTCCTACAGGGAATATTGTTGGTATTGGTGAATTAGATATAAATAATGTAGAATTAGTACCTGGTGCATCTTCTGCACTTTACGGACCAAACGCATTCAATGGTATATTATTGATGAATTCAAAAAATCCTTTTGAACAACCAGGATTTAGTGCTCAAGTAAAAGGTGGATTTGCTCAGGCAAATAATGGTTATGGAATTAAACCACTTAGTAGTGTAGCATTACGTTTTGCACATGCATTCAAATCTGCCAAAACTGGAACAGATTATTTAGCAATAAAAGCAAACTTTAATATTTTCCAAGGAACTGACTGGTTGGCGAATGATTACACAACTGACAGAAATTTAGGGACGAGTGATAATGTTGGAAATCCAAATTTTGATGGAATGAATACCTATGGAGACGAAAGTAGAATTTTTGTTCCTTACGGTGCTATAAGAGGTTCTTTAATTAGTGGTACATCAAATTCTATATTACCATTAGTTACAGCTGGCGTATATGCTGGATTTTATGCACAAGCTTTACCTCAAGTGACTGCTGCTATAAAAGCACAGGCATTAGCTTCGATTTTAGCAAATAATCCTGGAATTGATCCTGCAGTAGCTGACGCACAGGCTACTGCAATTGCAAATGCACAAGCACCTGCTGTAACTGCAGCACAGGCTACTGCTTATGCTAATGCAAATGCACCAGGTATTGCAACTGCCAGAGCAACATCAAAAATAGACTCTATTAGTTCATTATTATCATTAGATTTAAGAAGAACAGGATTATCAGAAGAAAGATTAGCAGACAACAATAAAGCAACTTCAGTAAAAGGAGACTTTGGAGTTTATGCTCGTCCTTTTAAAGATAAGTCTTATGAATTTTCTTATAACTATAGAATAGGCTATGGTAATACTGTTTATCAAGGTAGTGAGCGTTATGCATTGAGAGATTTTACTCAACAATTTCATAAAGCAGAGATTAAAAGTAAAGATTTCTTTATTCGCTCTTATATGTCACAAACAAATGACGGAAATTCTTACAATCATTCTGCTTTGGGTGCACTTACAAATGAAACCGTGTCACCTACATCAGCTCAATGGGCTCCTGGTTATATTGGTAATTATACACAACGATTAATTGGAGCAGCATTACAAACTTCTGCATCTAATGTATTAGCGAATGCTGCTGCACTTACTGCTGTGGCTCATGATACTGCTAGAACAAGAGCAGATAGACCTTGGACGAATCTTTCTCCAGAACAACAACAAGCGGTTATTGAGCAAGTACGAAATGGTTTATTTCAAAGAGGTGGTGCTGGATTTATAGATAAATCTCGTTTATTCCATACAGAAGCAATGATAGATTTATCTCGTTGGACAAGAAAATGGATAGATATCCAAGTAGGTGGTAACCACAGGTTATATAGCTTGGCTACACAAGGAACCGTGTTTAATGAAGACCCAGACGGAACAGGTGTTTACAAAAGAATAAAAATTAAAGAATACGGTGCTTTCTTACAATTACAACGCAAGTTTTACAAAGACATGTTTAAAGTTCAGGCATCAGTACGTATAGATAAAAATCAAAACTTTAAATTAATCGTATCACCACGTGTTGCTTTTGTAGGTACATTTGGTAAAGATAGAAATCATAATGTTCGTATGTCATACCAAACAGGTTTCCGTAATCCGGATTCTCAGGCACAATATATTTATTTCCCAACAACAAATATATTGCTAGGTGGAACAAAGGAAAATGCTGAGCGTTACGGTATTCACAATGGTGGTGCATATTCTTTAGCGTCTTATAATGCATTTGTTGGCTCTGTTTTAGCAGGTGCTGCAGATGTTACCTTATTAAAAGAAGAAAATTTTGATTATGTAAAACCTGAAAACTTACAAGTAGTTGAATTAGGATATAAATCTGTTTTATTCAAAAAATTAATGATTGATGTAAACGGATATTTTAATATTTATAAAGAATTTATTACTCAAATTTCTGTTGTAAGTAAAGATAGCACTAGACATCAAGGTGTATTATTACCAGGTGTATCTCAAGTAATTCAAGGTTCAAGTCGTAGTGCAACCACTTGGAGACCGTATGTAAATATTCCAGGTAAAACATTCTCTTATGGTGCTGGAATTGGTGTAGGATATATGTTACCTAAAAACATTTTAATTAGAGGTAGCTATAACTATATGGATTTTAAAGTAAAAGGAGGAACACCTGCAATCGGTACTGTAAATGACTTAGGTTTTAACTCTTCTAATCATCAAATGTTTGTTGGTATTTCTGGAGATAGAATATGGAAAGGTATAGGTTTCGGTGTTGACTATAGATGGCAAAGTGAAATTTCATGGAGTTCAGATTTTGCAGATGGTATTGTTAAATCTCGTGGAGTATTAGATGCTAACATTAGCTATTTTGTAGATAAAGCATATACAACATTCAAAATAGGTGCTACTAATCTTGCAGGTCCTACTTACAGAACAAACGTAGGAGGTCCATTTGTTGGAAGAACATTCTATGCAGCTATTACATTTGACCAAAATAAAATGTGGAAATCGCATCACAGCGAAGTAACTGGCAAAAAAGAATTTTAATAAAGTCAGATTACATAAAATTTCTAAAGTCCCGATTTATTCGGGACTTTTTTTATTACATTTGAATGTGTAGTTCCATCTCCGTCGTTGGGTTGCAACCAACGAATTATAGTTGCACGATTAAACGGACCGTGGTTTGTTGGTTGCAAACCAACAACGGCGACAAGGAATCCGTCATTTAGAATGAAATGAGAAATTTAGAAAAGTATTTAAAAGACCGAAATAAGACTGTACGTTTTATTGATGAGATTCCACCTGTCGTCGGATTGATGTGGTGTTCTATTAACATCACGGAATACACACGCCAGACCAGTAAATCCTATATGACTTACAAGAAATCAACAATTACATGCAAACAATTAAAAGTGCATTGCATGCAATGAATAATTACTTGCAATAAATGCAATATGCATTGCAACTAATGCAACATGTATTGCATTAAATTACAAATGTCTTACAGATAATTAAAAAGGAATTGCATGGTTATACAAATATTTTGCAGAAATGAATACATTGCTTGCAGTGAATAATACCATTCTTGCAACGAATAATACATTACTTACAGCAAATACAAACATACTTGCAGCGAATGAATACGAAATTCTTGCTCTGATCTCACAGGTATTATTGAGCTTGCAATAACGGTTTTTGTTTATCGATAAAATAAATATCGTATTCCAAAAGATAGTTTGACATTTTTTGAAATACTTCTTGTTTTAGATTTTCTATTTGGTGTGCTTGTAGTCCAGTTGTTTTTATTGGTGGAAGGTGTGTGATTTCCATAGTGCCTGGTTGTACCAGCAGCGTATCTACGCGGTTTATTTTTCTGATATTGGTTAATACTACTGGTATAATAGGCACTTGTGCTTCTATTGCCAGTTCAAATGCGCCATCAAAAAATGGTATCAAGGGCTCTTTAGTGCGGTTACGGGTGCCTTCTGGAAATATTAAAACAGAAATTCCTTGTTTCAATTCGTTTAGCATTCGTATTTTGCTTTTATTGCGCGCTTCTTTACTGCTTCTGTCTACTGGCAAACACATTAGAGAAAATAATTGTCCTAATCCTGGAATTAGAGTCAGTTCTTTTTTAACTAATGGTTTTGCTGGCACGCGTTGTCCGTATGCGGTTGCCATCATATCGGCTGCATTCACATGGTTTGCTACCACTACATAGGTTTGGTGTTTATCAATATTTTCTAATCCTTTTATTTTATAACGCATACCGACTAACACCGACCAAATAAAAATAGCTGTTTGGTTTATAGCATACACACCGTTGATTTGTTTTTTGTAAGGTATTAATTTTAGTAATAAGTAGCCTATTGCCATTGGAATAGTAAGTAATAGGAAGCTTACGACTGTCCAAATACTATAAAAGAATTTTAATAGTTTAAGCATTACAAAAGCAATTTTACTAACTGAAATTACAAAATTTATTTATTGAATTTATATTATGGTCTAAGACATTTTATCTAAGAATAAAATATTTCGTTTCAATCCTTCATATTTTGATCTCTTCACCGCAGATTTTTGGAAGAGTTCGTTAAATAGGTCTGCGGTTATTTCTTTCCATTCTTTGTGGTTCATGGAAAGTAGTTTTTGTTTTGGTTCAAATTTAGGTTCATTGTGTGTTATAGAAAATCGATTCCATGGACATACTTCCTGACAGATATCACAACCAAACATCCAGTTTTCAAATTTTTCTTTTTGTGCAGTTGGAATTGAATCTTTTAATTCAATAGTAAAATAAGAAATGCATTTGCTGCCATCTACTACCTTGTTTTCTACAATGGCATTGGTTGGGCAGGCATCTATGCATGCAGTGCAGGTGCCGCAATGGTCGGTGGCGAATGGCTTATCGTAATCTAATTCTACATCTAAAATTAGTTCTGCCAAAAAGAAAAAAGAGCCTTGATGTTTATTGATGAGCAAGGAATGTTTTCCTATCCATCCGATGCCACTTTTTGTTGCCCATGCACGTTCTAAAACAGGAGCTGAGTCAACAAATCCTCTGCCGTTTATTTCACCTATTTCATTTTGTATTTTTTGTAAAAGGATTTTTAATTTTTCTTTTACTACGTGATGATAGTCTTCACCAAAAGCATATTTGGATATTTTTGGTGATTCGTCGTTTTGTTTTTTTTCCGTATAATAATTATAGGTCAGCGAGATTACGGATTTTGCATCTGGCACCAAAATCCTAGGGTCGAGGCGCATGTCGAAATGGTTTTCCATGTATTGCATTTCGCCTTGATAATTACGTTTCAGCCATTCTTCCAGTTTAGGTGCTTCGTCTTCTAAGAAATCAGCTTTGGCAATGCCACAATGTGCGAAGCCAAGTTCGGCTGCCCATTTTTTTATAGTGGATGAATATTTATATGTAATGGCAGACACGATGATTTTTTATATCGTGCCACGAGAATCGTGGCACCACTGGTTACCAAATAATACCAATTTTACCCATTGTTTTTCTGGCTTCCATATCTTCGTGTGCCTGATAGATATCATTGGCAGGATACATGTTTCCAACATGTGGGTCAATTTTACCTTCTTCTAATAATTGAATGACTTGTTGCATACAATATTTTAGTGTGTCTGGTTTATAATCAGCAATTCTCAACATGTTTACGCCAATCATGGCGCGACTTTCCATAAGCAACTGTACTGGATGATAGATGCCAAACTGTGCCGCCATTTTTCCTTTAGCAAGAATATTTTTTGCATCTGTAAATGATGATGCACCATAGCCAACGATACGACCACCGCGATTTAGTAATTTATAACTTTTTCTAAAATTGGCAGCACCTAAGCTATCAAATGCTACATCAATGGGTTCTTTTATTACTTCAGTAAAATCTTCCTTTACATAATTAATTGCAACATCTACACCTTGCTTTCTAAGGTATTCCAATTTGCTTTCACTGCCAGCAGTTGCATATATTTTCGCATTTTTTAATTTACATAATTGAATTAACGCAGTACCTACACCACCTGCACCTGCATGAATTAGTACCGTTTCATTGGGTAATACATTGGTAGCGACTGCACAGGAATAATAGGCAGTGCTATATTGTGTTGCCAATGCGAGTGCTTTGCCAACATCCATTGTTTCACTTATTTTGGCTACTGCACTTTCTTGTTGTGTTACGTATTGACTATAACCACCAAATCTGGTGAATGCCAGTACTCGGTCTCCTTTTTTTAGTGTGGTTACATTTTTACCTGCTTTTTCTACTCGTCCAACTGCTTCATAGCCAATTATAGCTGGTAATGGTGGACAGTCTTTGTAATCACCTAATCGTGCAACGACATCTGCGAAGTTGATACCAGATGCTTCTACCAAAACACCTACTTCATCGTCTTTTGGTTCTGTAATCTGAATATCTCTGAATTCAAAAGCTACTTTTGGGGTTCCGTTTTTTACTAAATAGATGGCTTGCATGGTTTTATTATTTAAATGTTGAAATAATTGAATACAATTTACAATTATTTTTTAATATCATCATTGAACGAAAAAACATATTCTGTTTCTTATAAGTTAGAATACTTATTGGATATAGACTTTTCTAATTCCAATAATTATGACCATAAACAAGGTGTAAAGAATAAAAAATGGAGTGATATATTCAATAAGGTTTAATGATAACATGATGGCAATTATTAATAACTGAAATCCTAAACCGTAAATAGAAAGTATGGTCATGAACCAGTTAGGGAAAGTTTTTACTTTGTAGGCTTTTTTGTCTAAGAAGTGAATTGTTCTGTCAAAGGTTCCATATAAAATCGTAAAGATGATGAATATAATATTCACTATTTTTTGATTTTCGCCAGGAAATGCTTTAGGTGTTTTGTATTCAAATATTTTACTTGTAGCGTCGCCACCAATAGATTTATTTCTTAGAATGACATAGTA
>JANNVS010000163.1:0-1933 GCA_031414515.1 Sphingobacteriales bacterium
TGATTTTTTTCAGAGCTTCATTATAACCACCTGCATAACCTGTGTTAGCTTTATTTTCAATGATTCTTATTGTAGGAAAATTTAATTTTAAATAAGCAATAGAATCGTCAGTAGATGCATTATCTGCAATAATAATTTCAGCATTTGGGTAAGTTGTGTATTGAATTACATTTGGCAAGAATTTCTCTAACCAACTTTTTCCATTATAATTTAAAATGACAACTGCTACTTTAGCTTGATCCATAAACAAAGATAATTATTACTTACGACTTACGACTCATGACATACGACTAATAGTTTATTCCTGCACGTTTCCAACGTCTGTGGCTCCATAACCAGTATTCAGGTTTATTGTGAATATCTTTTTCCAGTAAACGAACATACTTTTCAACTATATAATTTTCTGATTCATTTTTTGCGTTTTCTGTAATCGTTTCAAAACTTAATTCGTAATAACCACGATTTAGTTTTTGAATAGAAGCGTATAAAACGATTGCATTGGTTTTTTGTGCCAAAGTATCAAAGCCTTTATAAAAAGGCGTATCTAAACTCATAAATTTTGTCCAATAAGCATTGTCGGTGTCAACTGGTGTTTGGTCAGCAACAAAAGCAACTAAAGATGCTTGCTTTTGTAAATTTATATACAATGATTTTACCTGATTCATGGCTACTAATTGACAACCAAAACGTGAACGATTTTTCAACAAAAATCTTTCAAATATTTTGTTACTTGGAGATGCGTATAATGCATACGATGGTAATTTAGTTTCTAAGCCTGCGAGCAAAGAAGCCCATTCCCAATTTCCATAATGACCAAGTACAACAAATATATGTTGTCCTGTATTTTCATATTTTCTGAGTAATGCATAGCTTTTGTGTTGCAGTTGTATGCGTTCTATTAATTCTGTTTTAGATATTGAAATACTTTTGATGGTTTCTACAAAAAAATCAGCTAAATGGCTATAATAGTTTCTTCTGATAAACCACAATTCTTCACTGCGTTTGTGTGGAAATGCTGTAATTAAATTAATATCAATTACTCTTTTTCGGTATGCAAAGAATCTATTAAAAATAAAATAAATAATATCAGCTAAAGAAAATAAAAAACTCAACGGTAAATAGGAAAGGAGTTTCGCGTAAAATAAACCGAGTTTTGTGAGTAGCCATTGCATGATGTGAAATTAGGTATTATTTATGATTACAGATTTCAGAATTATGATTTTATGATTAATATAATCATTCTTAGCGTTTAAACTGAAAATAAATCATAAATCTTACATCATAAATCTTAAATCGCAATATCTTTGTACTATGAATTCTATTTTGATTGAATCTCAATATATTGGTAGCTGTAGTTATTGGAAACTATTACTTGATGCAGATAATATTGTGATTGATATTCACGAACACTATGTAAAAAGAACGTATCGCAATCGAACACATATTTTAGGAGCAAATGGAATGTTGCGTTTAAGCATTCCACTAGAAAGTGGAAAGCATCAACATTCAGCAATGAAAGATGTCCGCATTTCTTATAATGAAAACTGGCAAAATCTGCATTGGCATAGTTTTACTTCTGCCTACAGAAGATCTCCATTTTTTGAGTTTTATGAGGATCGTTTTAAAAAATTTTATGAAGATAAATTTGAATTTTTATTAGAGTTTAATTTAGAATTCATGAGAATTATTGCATCTGTTTTTAAAGTAATTTTAGATACTGAAAATAGTGATCGGTATTTTAATAATAATGATTTTGTAGGTAAGGATTGCAGAAGTTTAATATTGCCATATAAAGAAAATACCACTAATTTTCCATCTTATCCGCAAGTATTTAGTGACAGATTTCCATTTGAGAAAGATTTAAATGTATTAGACCTGCTATTTAATATTGGACCACGAACTATAGATTATTTGGGTAAAATTGTGATTAAAT
>JANNVS010000164.1:0-4382 GCA_031414515.1 Sphingobacteriales bacterium
TCATAACATCTACCTCAACTTTCCATAAAAACTTATTTTCTTCTTTATCAAATTCCTTTTTCATTTTCACATCAATATTCAAACCAGTTAATGAAAGATCGGTAGCATCTTTTATTTGTACTTTATATATTTTATTGTCTGGTATTATGCTTTCTGTTTTTGTTAATTGTGTATTTGCAATTTTGTAATTTATTAGCTCATTAACCAAATGATTATAAGTGCTATCTGCTTTATTTTTGTCAGCTGTTTTTAGAAAGCTACAGTTATAATAATAACGTCCTTTGCTATTGTTAATATAGATAGATTCATAAGCACCTCGAATATTAAAATTACAATATACTTTATTTTTAATTTTTGGAATTTTAGTACTATCTATAGAATTCATTCCATTTAACTTTAATTGTGAAATGGTATAATTAATACCATCAATAAAATTATAGTAACTATAATCAGGAATAGACCACCATTTTGGGTTCATATCTAAAGTAACTCGAATACGTTTTACCGTATAATATTTCTCTATAGAATTATAACGCAATATTTTTAAACTCATTTGTGTGCCAACAACACCTTGCACCAAACCTAGCAGATTTCCATAACTCATTTTTTGAATTGGAACTTTGTCTATTTCCAAGATTAAATCTCCAGGCTTTAAAGATAATTTATTTATATAATGACTAATTTCTAGTGATTTTATTTTAAATAGTTGAGATGTAGAATCATAAACCGCTTGTCCACCAATACCACCAATATTTTTACCTGTTTTTTGAGCTAAAACAAAAGTAAAGCAATATAGAATTCCGATAAAAAATAGCAATGATTTTCTCATAATAATTTCATTCAAGATTTTAAATATAAATATAATAAGTAATGAGTTATAAAATACGACTGTCTAAATTTATAACTTTTTAAATAAACCACCAAACGCCATCATCTGCATTAAATCGGAAACTTTAATTTTCCCTGTCATAAATGCTTCTTGTGGATTGAGTTTTCCTGTTTCAACATCTACATAGGTTTCATCGTCAGTTTCAACTAAACAATCAGCATTTCCATGCAGCCCATTTTCTACTTGTAATTTACCATCTGCAATATTCACTGTATATGTATCATTAGTGAAATTGAAATGAACATTCATATTTTTTCCATTTGCTTTTTCAGTCTTAAAGCGTGATGGCAAGGTTGCAAAAATACTTTCCACGGTATGCTTAGGTCTTTCAACCGTAGATTCTGCTCTTTCATAACCAATATCATCAATTACCATTTTAGCAATTATTTCGCGCATAATTTCTGATGAACCACCGCCAATTGTACCAATGCGAGAATCACGGAATGCACGTGCTACTTTGTATTCTTCCATATAACCATAACCACCAAAAAATTGCAAACATTGATACATTACTTTGTCCGCTAATTCTGTTGCAATTAGTTTTATCATTGAACATTCTTTCACTACATACTTGCCTTGTTCGTGCATTTTGCAGGTTTGCAAGGTGAATATTTTTATACATTCTATTTCTGCAGCCAATTGTGCAACTCGATGTCTAAGCACTTGGAATTTATTAATGGTTCTACCAAATGCGCTGCGTTCATTCATATATTTTAATGAATACTCTAATACTGATTCACAAGAAGCATAACCCATAATTCCTGCAGAAAGTCTTTCTAATTGCAAGCCACCCATTAAATAATAAAAGCCTTTTCCTTCTTCACCTAATAAATTTTTTACTGGAACTTTTACATTGTCGAAATGTAATTCAGCAGTATCTGATGCGTGCCAACCTAATTTTTTTAACTTGTTTTTTGAAACGCCTTCTGCATCTAAATCTAACACTAATAAACTTACGCCAGCAGCACCAGCTTCTGGATTTGTTTTACAAACTAAAATTACAAAATGACCATAAATACCATTTGTAATAAATGTTTTTGAACCATTTACAATGTAGTAATCACCTTCTTTTTTTGCACGCGTTTGAATATTTGCAGCATCGCTACCTGCACCTGGTTCTGTGATGCCAATGCAACCAATTTTTTCGCCTGCTATTGCAGGAATTAAATAATTTTCTTTCAGATAATTACTTCCGTGCTGCATAATATATGGTGTGCTCATAAATGCTTGAACAGCTGCGGTAATAGTAAAACCACCAGAAAAAACTTTAGAAATTTCTTCGCACATTACTACGTTATAAAAGAAATCGAGATTGCTACCACCATATTGTTCAGTATAGCAAAGTCCGAAGTAACCCATTTCGCCAAACTTTTTCCAGAACTCGCGTGGAATTTTACCATCAAGTTCCCATTGGTCGATATTCGGAATGGCTTCTGCTTGTAAAAATTGACGAATGGTTTGACGAAATGATTCGTGTTCTTCGTTGAAATAGTAAGATAGTGATGTTGACATATTAATTAAAAAATTTAGTAATTAAGTAATGAAATAATTATTTTTTGAGGTTTGATTTTGATGTTGCAATTATTTTAGTAAGTATTTTCCTGATTTCAAATAGTTTGTTAATTAAGATTTCGCAATCTGGATAAGTATTAACAGCTTTACATATTTCTAACCAATATTCAGTTTCTTCTAATTCTTTTAATGCAATTTTTATTTTATGAATAAAGTCTGCTTTACTTTCTGCGTTTTGTGCTTCTCTAACATTCGCACCAATTGAAGTTCCTGATTTTAATAGTTGTTTTGAAATAACGTATTTTCGTTTTTCTTCTAAGATTTCACAATACAAAACAACCTGAATCGAAAATTCAAAAGTTAGTTTGAGTATTGGATTGTCTTTTTTCTCCATTATTATATTATTTCATTGTTTCATTATTAAATTTTCGGAACAACGTTCCAAACTGCATCATTTTTCCTAAATCACTTACCTGTATTTTTCCATTCATAAATACTTCTTGTGGATTTAGTTTTCCTGTTTCCGCTGCGATATAGATTTCTGTAGAAGTCGTGAGTCGTAAGTCGTGAGTCGTAAGATTTTTATCAGCTATTTTTTTAAAACTTACTGTTTGATTTTTTATTTCGATTAGGTAATTTAAATCATTTTCAAATTCAAATAATACATTTAATTCAATTCCATTTGCTTTTTCTTTTTTTAGTCTTGATGATAAGTTTGCAAATAAATCATTAATGCTAATATCTTGGATCTTGGCTCTTGAATCCTGATTCTCATAAGAAACATCATCAATCACCATCTTCGAAATGATCTCACACATAATTTCTGATGAGCCACCGCCGATTGTGCCTAATCTTGAATCTCTGAAAAAACGTGCTATTTTATATTCTTCCATATAGCCGTAACCACCAAACATTTGCAAACATTGATATGCTACCTTGTCAGATAATTCAGTGGCTAATAACTTCGCCATTGATGCTTCTTTTACACAATAGTTTTTATCTGCATGCATTTTACAAATATGATAAGTGAATGTTTTTACACTTTCTACTTCTGCCGCAAGTTGTGCAATGCGATGACGTAACACTTGAAATTTATTAATGGTTCTGCCGAATGCTTTGCGTTCATTCATGTATTTCATGGTATATTCTATTGCCCATTCTGAAGAAGAGATAGCACCAAGTGCAAGCGTTAATCTTTCTAATTCAAATCGCTGCATGATATAATAGAAACCTTTATTTTCTTCACCTAATAAATTTTCAGCAGGTACTTCTACATTGTCAAATGCAATTTCCGCAGTATCACTCGCTTTCCAGCCTAATTTTTTGAGATTCGTTCGCGTCAATCCTTTTGAATTTCCATCAATCACTATCATAGAAATTCCGCTTGAACCTGTTGATGAAGTTTTACAGGCAACCACCATGTAATCGCAATAAACTCCATTAGTGATAAAACATTTACTGCCGTTTATTATGTATTTATCGCCTTGTTTCAATGCTGTGGTTTTAATTGCTGCAACGTCAGAACCTGCGTGTGGTTCTGTAATTGCTAGTGCGCCAACGTATTCACCAGTTATAGCTTTTCGTAAATATTTTTCTTTTATAAAATCACTTGCTTCGTGTTTTAAATGCGACATCGATAAATATGGATGTGCAGAAATGCTTGCACCAAATCCACCAGAATATGATTTTGAAACTTCTTCTATAAAAATTACATCATACCAAAAATCTAAATTAGAGCCACCATATTCTTCTTCTTGCGATAAACCAAAGAAACCCATTTCGCCAAATTTTAAAAATAGTTCTTTTGGTAAACGAGCATCATTTTCCCATTGGTCTACAAATGGCACCACTTCTTTATCCAAAAAATCGCGTAGTGATTTACGGAATAAGATGTGTTCTTCTGTTAGATAATATGATTATAAAGAATTCATTAATGAAGTAATTTAGTAATGAATAAATTATTTTGTCGCTGATTTAATTG
>JANNVS010000165.1:0-1513 GCA_031414515.1 Sphingobacteriales bacterium
TTCAGTTTATTTTTTCGATAAATAAATCTACAAAAGTATATTCATCTTTTACAGCAGTATATTTTTCAATATCTGATTTTAAAAACTCACTCATCATATCGTTTTCTGTTTTAGAAACGATGAAATTATTTTTCCATAATAATTCAAAGAAATTCAATGCATCAATTTTTGCATTGTATAAACCTAATGGATAAAACTCAGTAATAATTTTTAAATTATTATTTTCTTTAAATATTTTAAGCATTCCTTGAAAAGCAAAATATTCAAAACCTTGAATATCAATTTTTATAAAGTCTACTTTGTGATTCGGAATTATATCATCCATCGCCACACATTCAATTTCTGTCTTTGAAGTATAGTTTTCCGTTGCATATGTTTTGTGATCAACATTCAATAAGTCAGATTGATACAGTGTAATAGTTCCTGTTTTGTCACTCACAGCTTTATTAATTAACTCCACATTTTTTAAATGAGCAGCATTTTTCTGTAAGTAAGAAAAGTTTTTTTTATCAGGTTCAAAAGCATATACTTTCCCAGTTTCACCAACTAATTCAGAAAGTATTTTAGTGTAGAAGCCTATGTTTGCGCCTATATCTAAAACAACACCTCCTTTTTTAATATGCCGTTTCAGTAATGCTATTTCATGCTTATCCTGATTGTTTTTAAAAATTGGATAAATAATATTATAAACAGGAAATGCGTTCTTGTATAAAAAATCACCGAGTTTTATAGATAAAGATGAAGGCATAGTGTGTTAATTAGCTAATTAGCTAATTGGCTAATTAATATTATTTTTTCAATCCAATTTCTCTCAAACGTTCATCTAAATATTCTCCTGCAGAAATCGGTTCGTAGGCAATTGGTTGATCAGCAGAAATACAATTTTCTAAACAATCTAATCTTACTTCACTTCGTGGATGCAAAAAAAACGGAATTGAATAACGATGTGTTGACCATTTTTCTTTCGGTGGATTTACAACGCGATGTGTAGTAGATTTTAATTTATTATTGCATAAGCGTTGCAACATATCACCAATGTTTACTACAATCTGGCCTTCTCCAGCTTTTATATCGTACCAGTTGCCATCTTTATGTAATAATTGCAACCCATCAGCACTTGCGCCAACCAACAACGTAATTAAATTAATGTCTTCATGCGCTTCTGCACGAATGGCAGTTTTTGGTTCTTCTTTTATTGGTGGATAATGTATAGCACGTAAAATGCTGTTTCCATTATGAATTCTTGCATCAAAATAATTCTCATCTAAATTCAAGTAATTAGCTATCGCACGCAATAAATGTCTGCCTGAGTTTTCAAAGCTTTTGTATAATGCCTTTCCAGAACTATTAAAATCAGGAAATTCTGCTACTTCAATATTAGTTGGATAATCATCAGCAGGCATCACTTCACCATCTTCAATATATTGACCAATCTGCCAGAATTCTTTCAAATCAGCAACTTCACTTTGTTTTGCTTTTTCTCTGCCAAATGACGTGTAGCCACGCTGACCAG
>JANNVS010000166.1:0-15549 GCA_031414515.1 Sphingobacteriales bacterium
GTTGGAGGTTATAACACAGCGCCCAGTTCTCCTCTATATGGCAACAAAAAACTGGTCTCTTCTAACGTCGGCATGTATTTACAGGCCGATAATAAATTCTGGAAAAGACTAAATACCTCTGTCGGCTTTAGATTAGAATCAAATAAAATAACTGACTCTAAAAGAGAAATCAAACCAGTTTTCAGGGCAGGTGTAAATATTGAAGCCGCAAAATATACTTTTATAAGAGCTTCCTTCGGTCAGGGATACAGGTTCCCAACAATAGCAGAAAAATTTATATCCACAGATTTGGGTGGCTTTGCTATCATACCCAATCCTCTCATAAAATCAGAAACAGGATTTAGCGCTGAGCTGGGAATAAAACAAGGGATTACGCTTGGAAAAAACTTCAGGGCATTTCTGGATATCGCAGGATTCTATTCACAATACACTTCTATGATGGAATTCACAGCAGTCGTACCTGGTACAGGCATTCCGATTCCTCCCGGAGTAGTACTTTCATTTGCTTCACAGAATGTTGGAAATACTAGAATATATGGCACAGAAGCTAGTATTCAGGGTGAAGGAAATTTTTTTGGCTTCCCTACAACTATGGTTATCGGATATACATTTATTGTCCCTCAATACAGAAACTATATTGAAGCAAATACAGATGATGTAGTAGATTACAATGTATTAAAATATAGATTTAGACACACTTTCACAGGACAATGGGATATTAATTTTAAAGGGTTCGGAATAGGAACAAATATACAGTACTTCAGTTTTATAGAAAATTATGATGCATTATTTAATACTGTTGGTGTTGGGCTTGATGAATATCGTCAAACTTTCTTAAAGAAAGACTCTGACAAGAAAAAAGAGAAAAACAAGTACAAAGGAACGGCCATCTGGGATGTAAGAGCAAATTATACTTTTGGTAAAACCAGTAAATATACTGTTGCATTCATCGTTAATAATGTATTGAATAAAGAATACACTTTACGTCCTGGTGTCCTTGAAAATAACAGAAGTTATACCATGAGAGTAGACATGAAATTTTAAAATACTATTTCGCCGTTGTTGGTTCACAAACACCAACAACGGCGAGTCTATACGATATGGCTTGTGGTGTTCTTCTATTAAGTAGAGTCTCTTACGAGTGCCTCTGCTTGGAATATAACAGCGTTTAAGATTATTAACACTAAAATAAAAAGTAACTAAATTCTAGTTTACTGTTAGTTTTTTATTTAACTTCAATAGTAAAAGTATTGATTTTTTCATAAGCCAATTAAGCTTACAGGTTCTTTCAATAATAAATTTACAAGAGAATTTTTTTTACAGAATCTATTTACAAAAAACATTAAATACAGAGATATGAAAAAAATGATTTATCCAATATTTTTAATTTTAATCTCCTTTTCCTGTAAAAAAGAGATTAACAATTATCAACAAGGTGATTTAATTAATCAAGAAATTAAAAAAATTATATCGGAAAGAAAAACGCTTTTTGATTGGAACGCACAATCAACTGATTTTATTTTTGAAGCACTGCAAACTTGCGAAGACAGATGTATTACCATCGGATATAAAACTGATTTTATATCAAATGATGCAATGCTCAAAGAAGAAATTATTAAAGAAGTAGAAAAAAATGAAGGATTAAATAGAAATAAAATTCTTTTAGAAGAAAACGATAAACTTTCTACACTAAAATTTAAAATTAATAATAAAAAGACTATAGAATTCATTAGAAATTTTGACAGAGTTGATTTTGTTGAAATCACTAACTTTAAATACGACAGAAATTTTTTTATTAGTGATGAAGAAATTAAAGATGGTTCTCAATCAAAAAACAATACCAATCTAAGAATTAATGGTGTAAATCCCGGAGATTTTGACCCAAATACAAGTCCCATTACTTATGATAAATACATGGAATCTATTAATGGCAGGGATGCAGACGTTATAAGAAATCATAACATAAACTATGTCTATGATAGTTTGAAAAAATTTGATGGACTTGAAGTAGCTGTATTAGACAATGGTATTTTTCCAGATTATGTTCCATTTTTAAGAGTTGGTAATCCTACTTATAAAGCAGAAGGATATTTTAGTCCAGTTGTAAATGGTAATCCAGATGGACCACATCCAAGAGATTACGATTTGCTGGGACTTAGCCAACTTATAGGTGGCCTTTATGACCATGGCACAAGGCAAACAAGCATTGTTTATAGTATTATTCCGAAAGGTAAATTTAGAACGGTGCGTTCTGCGCAGTGGGTATTTTTTATATTCGAACCAGATTTCTCTGCGACTATAAAAGCAATAATAGGCATGGCCGATGACCCAAGTGTTAAAGTTATCAGTATGTCGATGGGTACAATATTTGTAAATAATGAGATGAAAAGAGCTATACAGTATTTTATAGCAAAAGATAAAATATTTGTAAGTGCTTCTGGTACTTTTTTAGCAGTACCTTTCATTAAAGATATCATAGGAGTTGTGTTTCCTGCCAGTATGCCAGAAGTCATTGCTACAACAGGAATAAATGATACAAGAACCACAAATGGTGTTTTTGTGTTAGGTGAAACATCAACGAGTGGAATAGAAAATGATTTTGTTGTTGATCATTCTACCTCTAGTTCTGAAACAGTATCAGCAACGGCAGCAATGTTTGGTCTTATTTGGAGTATTAATCCCAACATGACTGCCAAACAAATAACAGATATTTTCATTTGTTCTTCCACTTATTTTAACACCAATAATCGTCAAAGACATCCAATATTTGGCTGGGGCAAAGTAGATTGCAAAGCTGCTGCTATAGCAGCACTGGCAACTTTATGAAGTAAAATCTAAACATATCATTCGAAGGTTTACAAGGAAAGAACGACGAACTGAAAAAGAATCCATCCAAAACAAATGTGAAGAATCCACGAGCCTTTGTTGGCTTGTAGCCAACAAATAATCATATCGATGATATTCTGATAATTATACTTTACAGACAGTAGTTTGTTGGTTGGAAACCAACAACGGCTAGGACTACAATATGTAGGCATTAAAAGTACTATAGTTGCAGAAAACTGTAGCAAAGAATTTATAGAAGAAAATGAAATTACGTATATAAATTTAGCACAAGAGATAATAGAAGGATTATACAATTCACCGCCACACAAATCAAATTTAATGAATACGTGTTTAAAATATTGTGCGCTGGCGACTGCCATAGAAAAGGTAAAGAATACGGTTTATATTTTAGTTACACAGGATTTTTATAAGTAATTTTTTAGATTTTTTATTTATGCAGTGTTCTTTGCGAGAAATTCAGGGAGAACTAAAAATTATCCAATAATTTTTTTATTTTCTTCAGTTAATTTTTCTATTCCAATATGTTCTCTAACTGTGTTCTGCCAAAAATAAAATTCTTTTATTCTACTAATAAATAAGTCATTGGATTCTAAATTTTTGTCAGTATTTAAAATTTCTGGTAAAATGTTCATGTATATGCTTACTATATCCAAAGTAGATTTTATAATATTTTTTGGTAAAATTAAATTCCCTTCTAAATTTACTAATGATATTACATTGCTTAAATTATCTGTATACCTTGTCTTTGATTTTTGAATTTCTTCCGTATCATTTTTTTGAATCCATTGTCTCAAAATTTGAATCTCAGTTTCTAAATCAAGCACCTTTTGATTTAATTGTAGAAGTAATTCATACTGTTTTTCGTATAAAATTTCTCTTAACTTGCTTCTTCTATTTTTTAAAGAAAGATAAAGAGCCCATCCAGCAATTAATATTGGTGACAACTTGATAATATATTCCACAATTTTATCCATTATTGTTAATTTACACATCATAATTCAACACGCTTTGCAGCCAGCGTTCCATATCTTCGGTTGGCATGTTTTTGCGTTGCGCGTAATCTACTAATTGGTCTTTGGCAATTTTACCAATGCCAAAATATTTACTATCCGGATGCGAGAAATACCAACCGCTCACACTCGATGCAGGATACATGGCATTGCTTTCCGTTAATATAATGCCTATGTTTTTTTCTGCATCTAATAACTTGAACAACATTGGCTTTTCGGTATGGTCTGGACAAGCCGGATAGCCTGGTGCAGGTCGTATGCCTTGGTATTTTTCTTTAATTAATTCTTCGCTGGTTAGTGATTCATTACTTACATAATGCCAGAACTCGGTGCGCACGCGTTCGTGCATGCGCTCTGCAAAGGCTTCTGCAAATCTATCTGCCAAAGCTGCAAGCATAATTTTATTGTAATCATCATGGTTGTCATCAAAATGCTTCAGCCATTTTTCGATACCAATACCTGCCGTTACAGCGAAACCACCGATATAATCTTGCTTTCCGCTTTCTATTGGTACAATAAAATCACTCAAACAATAGTTTGGTAAACCTTCGCCTTTTTTATTTTGCTGGCGTAAATGATGTAAGCGTATTTCATCTTGTAAAACAATATCATCTGTATCAGCATTTGCTTCAAAGAAACCAACCACAGCTTTTGCTGTCAACCATTTTTCTTCAATAATTTTATCCAATAATGCATTTGCATCTGCTAATAATTTTCTGGCTTCCACGCCAACTATTTTGTCTTCTAAAATGTTTGGATATTTTCCATGTAATTCCCAAGTAGAAAAAAACGGTGTCCAGTCTATGTATTTTCTGAGTTCTGCTAAATCGTACTCTTCAAAAACTTTAGTGCCTAAAAACGCAGGTTTTGGTGGTGTATAATTGGTAAAATCTAATTGCAATTTATTCTTACGTGCATCTTCAATAGACAAATAATCTTTAGCAATTTGCTTGCCTTGATGACGCACACGCATCACCTCATATTCATCACGAATACCTGCTATAAATTTTATTTTATTTTCAGGATTTAATAAAGAACTTACCACGGGCACACTACGTGAAGCATCTAAAACATGTATAGTTGGTTCGTTATAATTCGGTTCAATTTTTACTGCTGTATGAATCTTGGAAGTTGTTGCACCACCAATTAATAAAGGCTGTTTCATGCCTCTGCGTTTCATTTCTTTTGCTACAAAAACCATTTCATCTAAGGATGGTGTAATCAAACCGCTTAACCCAATTACATCTACATTTTCTTTAATGGCTGCATCTAATATTTTATCGCAAGGAACCATTACACCTAAATCAATAATCTCAAAGTTATTGCAAGCTAACACTACGCCAACAATATTTTTACCAATATCGTGTACGTCGCCTTTTACAGTTGCTAATAAAATTTTTCCTTGTTTACTACTTTCGCCTGCCTGTTTAGAAGCTTCAATAAATGGCAATAAATACGCAACGGATTTTTTCATTACGCGTGCAGATTTTACTACTTGTGGTAAGAACATTTTTCCTGCGCCAAATAAATCACCAACTACATTCATGCCATCCATTAACGGGCCTTCAATTACGTGCAATGGTCTATCAAATTGCAATCTGCATTCTTCGGTATCAACATCAATAAAATCAATAATACCTTTTACTAATGCGTGTTTCAATCGTTCGTTTACCGATTGGTTTCTCCAGGATAAATCTTCTTCTTTTTTCTTTGCCGAGCCTTTTACATTTTCAGCATATTCTAATAATCGTTCGGTTGCGTCTTCTCTTCGGTTTAAAATAACATCTTCAACTCTTTCTAATAAACCTTTTTCGATATTGTCATAAACCTCAATCATAGTTGGATTTACGATACCCATATCCATACCTTCTTTAATAGCATGATATAAGAAAACGGAGTGCATAGCTTCGCGCACAATATTATTTCCTCTGAATGAGAACGAAACATTAGAAACGCCACCGCTAACGTGTGCGCCTTTTAAATTAGTGCGAATCCATTTGGTGCCACGGAAAAAATCAACAGCATTATTGCGGTGTTCATCCATACCAGTTGCCACTGGAAAAATATTTGGATCGAAAATAATATCGTTTGGATTGAATTTTACTACGTTTACTAAAACATCATAACTACGTTGGCAAATTTCGACTCTGCGTTCGTAGCTATCTGCTTGTCCATCTTCATCAAAAGCCATAACAACTGTTGCTGCACCGTATTTTTTTATCAGTTTTGCCTGACGAATAAACTCTTCTTCACCGCCTTTTAAACTAATAGAATTGACTATACATTTACCTTGCACGCATTTTAAACCAGCTTCGATAATTTCCCATTTTGAAGAATCTATCATAATTGGAATGCGAGAAATTTCTGGCTCTGATGCAATCAAATTTAAGAATTGAATCATTGCTTTTGTACCGTCAATCATACCTTCATCCATGTTCACATCCAATACCTGTGCGCCACCACGCACCTGATCCATCGCTACCGCCAGTGCATCTTCAAAACGTTCTTCTTTTATCATCTTCAAGAAAGCCTTGGAGCCGGTTACATTGGTTCGCTCACCTATATTTACGAAAATGGAATCTTTTGTAATTAATAATGGCTCTAGACCACTTAGTTTTAGTATGTTATTGTTCTCTGACATTCTATTCTGCTTCTTGTAAACTATTTATTCTTCTTGGTTTATATTCTTTAGCTATTTCTGCAATGCGTTTAATATGTGCTGGTGTGGTGCCGCAGCATCCACCTAATATGTTTACTAACCCTAAATCTAAAAATTCACGGATTTGGTCACCCATTATTTCTGGTGTTTCGTCGTATTGTCCGAACTCATTTGGTAAGCCTGCATTTGGATAAGCACTTACTAAAAATTCAGATTCTTTTGCCAAAACCTGTAAATAAGGGCGCAATTCTTTGGCACCTAAGGCACAATTTAAGCCAACAGAAAATAAAGGAACATGTGATATAGAAATTAAAAATGCTTCGGTGGTTTGTCCACTTAAGGTACGACCACTTGCATCAGTAATAGTACCAGAAACAGAAACAGGATATTCTTTTCCAATGTCTTCAAATAAAGATTGCACCGCAAACAATGCAGCTTTTGCATTTAAGGTATCAAAAACAGTTTCGATTAATAATAAATCGGAACCACCTTCAATTAATGCTTTTGCTTGGTCGTAATATGCTTTCACCAATTCATCAAAAGTAACAGCGCGATAACCTGGATCATTTACATCAGGTGAAAGTGAGCAAGTGCGATTTGTTGGACCAATTGCGCCAGCCACAAAACGTGGTTTGTGTGGTTCTTTTACGGTCATTTCATCAGCAACTTCTTTTGCAATTTTTGCACTTTGGAAATTGATATCGTAAACAGCATCTTCTAAATGATAATCTGCTTGCGCGATGGTTGTACCACTAAATGTATTGGTTTCCACAATATCTGCACCTGCTTCAAAATATTGACGATGAATTTCTTTAATAATTTCAGGACGAGTAATAGATAATAAATCGTTGTTTCCTTTTAATGGATGCGAATGATCTTTCCATCTGTCACCACGATAGTCTTCTTCTTCTAATTTGTAGCGTTGTATCATGGTGCCCATTGCGCCATCCAGTATAAGAATACGTTCCTGTGCAATTTGTTTTAGTAATTCACTCATAATAAACCTCCGTTTTTTCTGATGAAAAATCTGTCCTGTTATGATGAACTTACTTTGAGGTGGTAGAGTTTTAACTCGACTTATCTTTTCCAAACATATAATTTGGACAGGATTTAGCACCTTCCAAACGGCTGAGCGTTTAGGGTTGCTAAGGTTTCTCAGGGCCTATTCCCTCCACCTTTCAAAATAAGTTACTATAAAAGAACAAAATTGAACTGCAAATATACAAATTGAGATTCAGATAAACAATTGCCTTAGGACAATAAAAAAACCCGAATTTAATTCGGGTTTTAATTTTTCAGATAAATTACTATAATTTAATCTTCAGTTTCATAAGTGAAGTCTGCAATTCCTGCGATATAATTTAATGAGAAATTAGTAGGGTATTTAGCCGGTGTAAATGTTCCTGAACTAAAACCATACTTTGTTATTTTGACATTTCCTTTGATAATTGGATATACATATGCTGCTGTAGAAGTTCTTTCTTTATTATACCAGTCATTGGATTGCATTGAAATGGCATATTTCTTTCCGGTTGTTAAAGAAACAGATGTTCCCAAAGCAACGAATTTGGGTGTATTGGCCACTACTGTAATGGTTGACTGAGCGATTATTGAAGTATCCGCTAAATCCCATAATGTAATCCGAATAGAACCTGCATCAGGATTGTGAGTTCCCAATTGAGTTACTTTTCCATCTTTAGAGACTTCAAATTCAAACCCAAACTCAAAATTTGAGGAATTTACAAATGTTGTATTTGAGTCAACATTACTAATAACATTGTCGGCAAAAAGTGCTGTTAAGGGTTGTTCAGTGCTAGTTGCTACGCTCTTTCCGCAACCAGATAATAATAAAGCAACAAATCCTGCTGCTAATACAAACGAAGGTAAGATTGATTTTTTCATAATTTTTCATTTTTTTGTTTAACTAAATGTATAACAAAAAGTTGATTTTCATCAACAGTATTTATCAAATGGGCGCTTTCAGTTAGTATTTGGGAATTTTTTGTGCTAATAGTTAATCAGCGACAAATACGATATCTGCCCAGCCATTAAAATTCTTTTTGGTAGGTCGTTCGGGAAATGAAAAATCACCGTTTTCATTTGAGCGCTTTTCCCAAATGGTAATATTCTCAAAAAAGGTAAGTGGAAGAATATTATAATCACCCAAAGCGCTAAATACATAATAGTCTCTTGCAGGAAAAGTGTTAACACTGACCACGTATTTTTTGTCTGCAATTATGGTAACTGGCTCTATAAGTGCAAAGGTAAATTTTTTAGTGTCCTTTACATTAATGGTCACAGAATCTATTTTTACTTTTGTGTCAAAATCCCATAAAGATACTTTTACCGGACCTTGTTCAAACAGCCTACAGCCTAATTGTGTAATTCGGCCTGGTTTTTTTGATGAAAAAGTATACCCAATTTCAAAGGAAAAAGCATCTTCCACATTATTTAAATAGGCCACATATTTTACCATTTCCTGTGCAGGGCTTTCTCCTTCAGAAAGGTCGTAATTTTTCTTTTTACAAGAACCAAACAACAGCAAACTAATAAGAATTGGATAAAGTAGGAATTTCATTTTATAAAGATGCATATCCAAAAATAATTAATAAATAGTACAAATAAGAATGATAGTGTGAAATAACACGGCAATTTGTATTTTTACGTTTCAATTTAATTTTAAAAATGAAAGTAACAGACATATTAGCTCAGAATAAAGAAAAAACACTTGTTTCCTTTGAGATTTTACCACCACTAAAAGGCAAAAGTATAGATTCTATTACAAAAGTTTTAGACCCTTTGATGGAATTTAGACCGCCATTTATTGATGTAACTTACCACAGAGAAGAATTTGAATACAAACAAACAAAAGAAGGTTATTTTGAAAAAGTGGCTGTACGTAAACGACCCGGCACGGTTGGCATTTGTGCTGCCATAAAATACAGATACAATGTGGAAGCCGTGCCACATTTTTTGTGTGGAGGCTTTAGCACAGAAGAAACAGAAAACTCACTAATAGATTTAGGATTTCTAGGTATTCAGAATATTTTAGCATTGCGTGGTGATGCACGAAAATTAGAAAAGAAATTTGTACCAGAACCAGATGGACATCCGTTTGCATTAGATTTGGTGAGACAAATAAATGATATGAATAACGGAAAATATCTTGATAATGATTTAATCAATCCAGTGAAGACAGATTTTTGTATTGGTGTAGCTGGATATCCTGAAAAACATTTTGAAGCGGCAAATTACGAACAGGATTTAATGTATCTAAAGGAAAAAATTGATGCTGGTGGCGATTATATAGTTACACAAATGTTTTTTGACAATAAAGCTTACTTTAGATTTGTAGAAGATTGTATCAAAATAGGCATTAATGTTCCTATAATTCCAGGTATAAAACCGATAACCAAACTTGGACAAATTAATAGTCTTCCTGCAGCATTTTTTATCAATTTACCGGAAAGTTTAGTTAAGGAAGCAAAGAAATGTAAAGACGATGCTGAAATAAAAGAATTAGGGATAGAATGGTGTACACAACAAAGCAAAGAATTGGTTCAATTTGGCGTTCCATGCTTACATTACTATACAATGGGTGACGTGAAAACTATCTCCAGAATTTGTAAAGAGCTGGTTTAATTTGATTTGAGAAAACAGACATGAGTAAATGAGATTTTAGCGAAATGCTTAGTATTGGAAATCAGCATTTTATTTGAATAATATAAAATCTAAACAAATAAAAAGCACATCAGTTGATGTGCTTTTTTCATAGTTATAAAGTTTAAAAATGTTTTATGGTGTTTGTATAGTAAATGTATATTCAACAAAATAAATTCTTTTGATAAATTAGTAAGCGGTCGTTTTCAATTAGAATTCGGTAAATTTGAAAATTATAAACGATAGAAATGGAAATTAATAAATATATGTTACGCGCTATCGAATTGTCAAAAATTGGTATGCAAGCCGGAAATGGAGGTCCATTTGGTTGTGTGATAGTTAAAAGTGGAAAAATAGTTGGCGAAGGTCATAATCAAGTAACTTCTACCAACGATCCGACTGCACATGCAGAAGTAGTAGCGATTAGAAATGCGTGCAAAAACCTACATACTTTTCAGTTAAACGATTGCGAGATTTATACATCTTGTGAACCTTGTCCAATGTGCCTTGGTGCAATTTATTGGGCACGACCTTCAAAAGTATTTTATGCAAATACACGCGAAGATGCAAAAAATATTGGCTTCGACGATTCATTTATTTATGAAGAAATTCCTTTAGAAATAAAAGATAGAAAAATTCCCATGATACCATTTGGCAGAAACGAAGCGATTGTTGCTTTTGAAGAATGGCAAAACAAAATGGATAAAACTGAGTATTGATTAATCATCATTTCTGAAACTCAATCTTGGTAAACTCCAACTGTATTTTGTTGCGAACAATCTGAATGCAAAAATAAACAATACAGATAAAATAAAATTGAGCTGTTCCTCTACATGAAAATAATGCAATATTGCAAACAATGCAGAACCCAACAAGCAAGGTGTTGCATACATTTCTTTTCTGAAAATTAATGGAATTTCGTTTAACAGCGTATCGCGAATAACACCTCCAAAAATTCCAGAAATCATGCCAAGTATAACGGCTGCCAATGGATTGACACCAAACTCAATACTTTTTTGTACACCAAGTACTACATAAATTGCCATTCCAATCGTATCGAAAATACTCAATGTGCGCGATAATCGAATAATGTATCTTCTAAAGATCAGCGTAAAAAAAACACCTGCAAAAACGGCGAGTAAGTAATTGATATCGCTAATCCATGTAACTGGATATGCGCCAAGTGTAACATCACGAATTGTACCACCACCAATTGCTGTAATAAAACCGGTAAAAAAAACGCTGAAAATATCGTGATGATGTTTTTTATCAGAAGCAGCCAGCGCACCAGAAATAGTGAATACAAATGTACCTGCGATATCAATAGCATAAATTAATGACATGGTTTAAAGATAACAAGAAATAGAAACACAAATTCATAAAATAACAACAAAAGAGGCTGAAGGAACTTATGCTAACAGATAACTGCAAAAAAAAGAGCTAAGTTTTCTTAATGAATAAAAACTTCCAAAATCTTTAGTTGCTTATATGCCTTAAGTGGTTAAATATTTTAGTTAAGTTTCCAAATAGCGAAATTCAGCACACTTGCAAAACTTACCCAAAGTAAATATGGAATTAATAAAAAAGAAGCTGTTTTTGAAATTGGATAGAATGAAATGATAGAAAACAAAATAAAAATCCACATCAAACTAATTTCTATTAAAGCAAAACCTAATTGATGTAAACTAAAAAAGATAATCGACCAAAAGAAATTTAAAATTAACTGAATGACAAAAAATGTCATGGCTCTGTTTTTTATAGAAGATTCTGTATCACTTTTCCAAATTAACCAAAACGAAATTGCCATTAAAATATAAAGCGTTGTCCAAACAGGACCAAAAATCCAATTCGGTGGATTGAAACTTGGTTTGATTACGGCAACATACCATGTTGGTATTTCTGTAGACGTAATAAAGCCCGAAACTCCACCAATTGACAGACAAGTTAAAACACTGATAAAAAATTTCAGATAGACATTCATAGATTTTTTTAAAAATTAAAAGTAGATTTTTTTTGAGATTATTGAGTCAATTTTAAAGCAACAAATAAATTCTATTCTTCATCTTTTAATCCATCCCAACCTAAAGAGATAATATCATGATAATTGCCGCCCTTTGTAAATAACTTTACACCTAAATTTTCATCTAGTATTTCACCTATAATACTAATATCAGGATGCTGGTCAACTTTGGTTTTATCGCTTGGCAAAATAGTAAATAATAATTCATAATCTTCACCACCACTAAGCGCACAGTTAATTGGGTCAATCCCAAACTCTAAAGCTTTATCATACGTTTCATTGGCAATCGGTACAGCTTCTTCATTCAGTTGACATCCAACATTACTTTGCTTACAAATATGTAAAATCTCAGAACTCAGGCCATCAGAAATATCTATCATTGCAGTTGGAACTACATTTATTTCTGCCAAAAAATCAATAATATCCTTGCGTGGTTCTGGCTTCAATTGCCTTCCGACTATATAGTCATTTCCTTCTAATTTGATACTAGCTTCTGGCGCGTTTAAATAAACTTGTTTTTCTCGTTGGAGAATAGTTAGACCCATATAAGCACCGCCTAAATCACCTGAAACACAAAGTAAATCTCCTTCTTTTGCATTGTTTCTGTATACTATCTTCTCTTGTTCTTGCTCTCCAATTGCAACGACATTAATAATTAATCCCTTTTGCGAAGCAGTAGTGTCACCGCCAATTAAATCCACACCAAATTTGTCGCAAGCCAAGTTAATGCCTTCGTAAATTTCTTCTATAGCTTCTACAGAAAAACGATTGGATATTGCTAGTGAAACCAAAATTTGTTTAGGTTGTGCATTCATCGCATATACGTCAGATAGATTTACTACCACTGCTTTATATCCTAAGTGTTTTAACGGTGTATATACCAAATCGAAGTGAATGCCTTCTACTAATATATCCGTAGTAATTACTTGGTGCATGTCTGTTTTAATTACAGCAGCGTCGTCACCAATGCCTACTATCGATGATACATTCTTTAATTGAATACCTTTAGCCAATTTGTCTATCAACCCAAATTCACCAATCGATGAGATTTCCGTTCGTTTTACATTTTCCATTTCACAAAGATACAAATACTCGATATAAGGATTGGAATTACCTCTATAATTTGAAAATAATAAAGTCTAAGATGTTAAAGAAAACACTTTCTTCTAATAATTCGAATTTACCTATTGGAAAAATATATACAGAAAGACTGAAAGGTTTGGGCTTGAAAGCATTCTTAGAAGCCTAAAGAAATCATAAAAAATGTAAAAAGTTCATTTTGTTATACAAAAGGCATGTATTTTGCGTTAAAAATATGTCTGCATGCTTTATAGCGGCTGTTATTTTTAAAGAAAAAAAAATAAACAATCAGTGAAACAACAACTTCTATACATATTTATTTTTACAAGCAATTTAATTTTTGCTACGGATTATGCTAAACTGGAAAATTGGGCATCCTTGCCAACTATGCAAGACAATGCAGATTGGACACCAAAAGGATTATTCAACAAACAAGATTCTGCACAAGTAGATGTTTTTTTCATTCATCCAACTACAGACGTTACTGGTTTTAAAGGAAACGCAAATATAGATGATAAAAGCATCAATAGACAAACAGATAATTTTCCGATTAAATTTCAAGCAAGTGTGTTTAATGAAAGTTGCAAAGTATATGCGCCGCGTTACCGACAAGCGGCGCTTAATAATTTCTTCTCAAAAAACACAGAACGTTCGCAAGAGGCATTTGATATTGCTTATAAAGATGTTAAAGAAGCCTTTGACTATTATTTACAAAACCATAATAACGGAAGACCCATTGTTATTGCTGGTCATTCGCAAGGCAGCAAACATGCACAACGGTTATTACAAGAATTTTTTGATGGCAAACCATTGCATAAACAACTCGTAGAAGCATATATTATTGGCTTTCCAACAAAAGAAACACAATTTCAGTTTTTAAAAGTTTCTGAAAGTGCAGACACATTTGGCGGCTATATTTCGTATTCTACATTCGGACAAGAGTCTAAAATTGCAACGATTGTTCCTGAATATAATAATGCTGTTTCTGTCAATCCATTAAGTTGGACAACTGATAAATTATTTGTTTCAGGAAATATTAAACAAGGTAGTTTGTCTAAAAAATCAGAAGAAATTATTCATACCGTTTTTGGTGCAAAAAATGCCAATGGCATTTTAGAAATCCAAAAACCACAAGACGGAAATTTTGTACCAATGGTGATGAAAAATTATCACATCTACGATTACTCTTTGTTTTACATGAACATCAGAGAAAACGTAGCATTGCGAATTAAAAAATATTTTGAATACAATAAATAGACATAAGATATGTGATTTAGAGATTTGAGAAATTATTCTCAAATCTCACTTCTCGAATCTTTTAATCTAAAAAAAACAAATATGATATACCAACTCAAAAAATCAACATTATTTATCTTGATTTTATTCATGATAAACCAACATGGCATGGCACAAACCAACTACGAAACACTTTGGAAATTCGTTGTCAAATTAGAAAACGACGGAAAAACAAAAGATGCACTCAAATCTGTAGAAGGCATTATCGAAAAAGCACGCAAAGACAAGAATACATCACAAACGGTGAAAGCATTGTTGTATAAATATCGTTACGTGATGACACTCGAAGAAGAATCGGAATTGAAAATTGTAAGTGGTTTGAAAGATGAAATTAGAAAATCTTCTGGCGCAGATAAAGCCGTTTTACAAAGTATTTTAGCAGAATTATATTTTCAGTATTTTAATGATAATTCATGGAAGTTTTCTAACAGAACAGAAACCGATGAGAAACAAAGCGACGATTTTCGTACTTGGGATTTGAAAACGTTATTCAAAGAAATAAATACTTATTATATTGCTTCTTTAGAAAACAAAGAACTACTTCAACAAACAAAATTAGACAGTTACACACCAATTTTAGCACAACAAAAAGGTTCGCAGGTTTTACGACCTACGTTGTATGATTTATTAGCAAACCGCGCGATAGATTATTTTAATAATGATAAGAGCAATTTGGCAGAACCATCCAACGCATTTTCTATCGATGATAAAAAATATTTTGGAACTGCAAGTGAGTTTGTAAGTATAAAATTAAATGATGCTGATAAAAATTCGCAAGATTACAATGCAGGTAGAATCTATCACGATTTATTGGCGTTCCGTTTGAAAGATAAATTAAACTTAGATGCATTGGCAGATGCCGATTTGAAAAGATTACAGTTTATAAGAGCACATTATTTTAATAAAGATGAAAACGAAACCTTATATTATGAAGCACTGCAACGCATTAAAACAGAATATTCAAAATGTAATGTTGG